>CAYYTN010000088.1:0-9470 GCA_964474495.1 uncultured Chloroflexota bacterium | reverse complement strand
GCGGTGAGCGCGGGATGGACATCTACTCGCGGCTGCTGCGCGACCGGGTCATGTTCCTGGGCGGGGAGATCAACCGATTCGCCGCCAATACGATCGTGGCGCAGTTGCTCTTACTGCAAAGTGAAGACCCCGAGCGGGACATCAGCATGTACGTCAATTCGCCCGGCGGCGACGTGGACTCCGGGATGGCCATCTACGACACGATGCAGTACATCGAGCCGGACATTCAGACGGTGTGCGTGGGTATCGCCGCCAGCATGGGCGCGCTGGTCCTGGCCGGAGGCGCCCCGGGCAAGCGCTTCGCCCTTCCGTCCGGACGGATCATGATCCACCAGCCCATGATGGGGCTCCCGCCGGGTACGCCGGCGGCTGATGTCGAGATTGAGTCTCGCGAGATCATCCGGATGCGCAAGCGCCTTGAAGGGGTGCTCGTGAAGCACACGAACCAGTCGCCGGAGAGGATCGCCGTGGATACCGAGCGCAACTTCTGGATGAACGCCGAGGAGGCCCTGGAATACGGCATCATCGACCAGATAGTGGAAAAGCATCAGGGCTAAGGGCGCAGCCCTGCCGGATGTGCCGCCGACCGGGCGGTCGGGTTTGACGCGGGCGCTAGGGTAGAGAGACCTATGGCATCACGCAAGCCCACTCAATCCACCTACCGCTGCTCGTTCTGTGGCAAAACCCAGGACCAGGTGCGGCGGCTGATCGCCGGCTCGGGCGGCGTGTACATCTGCGATGAATGCGTCGAACTCTGCCGCGACATCATCCGCGAGGAGCAGGGCGAGGCCGCGCCGTCGCGGGCGTTCACGGGAGCGCCGCCGACGCCGGAACAAATCGACAGCCATCTGGGCGACTACATCATTGGCCAGGAGGCGGCGCAACGAATCGTCTCCGTCGCGGTATACAACCACTACAAGCGGGTGGCCACCGGCGCCCGCCTGGACGACGTGGAACTGCAGAAGAGCAATATCCTGCTGATCGGCCCCACCGGCTGCGGCAAGACCGAGATGGCGCGTACGCTGGCGCGAATGCTGGATGTCCCGTTCACAATCGTCGATGCCACCGCGCTCACCGAGGCGGGCTACGTCGGCGAGGATGTTGAGAACATCCTGCTGCGCCTGATCCAGGCGGCGGATTTCGACATCTCACGCGCTCAGTCGGGAATTATCTATATCGACGAGATCGACAAGATCGCCCGCAAGGCCGAGAACCCGTCAATAACCCGGGATGTGTCCGGCGAGGGTGTGCAGCAGGCGTTGCTGAAGATCATCGAGGGCGCGGTGGTGAACGTTCCACCCCAGGGCGGCCGAAAGCACCCCCACCAGGAGTTCATCCAGATAGACACCAGCGACATCCTGTTCATCTGCGGGGGCGCGTTTGAGGGCCTGACGACTGTCATCCGGCGCCGCACCGGTCGCGGTGTCGGCATCGGGTTCGCGACTGCCGATTCCGGCGAGGAGTTGGCCGAGGACGCGCTTGACGATGTGATGGCGGAAGACCTCATGAAATACGGGTTGATCCCGGAATTCGTGGGCCGGCTGCCGGTGGTGGCGGCGTTGCATGAACTGGACGAAAAGGCCCTGACGCGGATTCTGACGGAGCCGCGCAACGCGTTGACCCGCCAATATCAGAAGTTGATTGGCCTGGACCAGGTGGAGCTTCAATTCACCCACGGCGCTTTACGCCTGGTCGCGGAAAAGGCCAAGGCAATGAAGATCGGCGCTCGCGGGCTGCGCACGGTCCTGGAGGGGCTGCTGCTCGACACGATGTACATGATCCCCTCCCGACCCGATGTCAAGAAGGTCGTAGTAAACGCCGATGTCGTGCGGAACAAGGTGCCGCCACTCCTGGTCACACGGAGCAGTGCGGACCTGGAGGACGAGGCCGAGAGCGCCTAGCTACCGCGGCAGGGTCCGACGCCGCTCCGCGCCGACCCGGGCGCCGCGCCCCGATTCCGATGAAGATCGCGACGATTCTTGACGCGATCGTGTAATGGAATCGCCGATAGCTCGTATTCTCAAGGTAGACCGGTGTATTCGCCGGCCTGGCAGAAGGATGGATATGGAGCACCCGGGGGCGACGTTGGTGGGCGAACTGGCGATCGTTGCGCGAGCGACGGTTGAGCCGGCGGCTTTTACCGATCTGTACGACCACTATTTCCCCCGGGTTTGGAACTACGTCCGCTACCGGGTGGAGTCATCGCCCGTCGCCGACGACATCACGTCCGAGGTCTTCCGGCGAGCGGTGGACAAGTTGCGCACTTTTGACCCGGACCGGGCGCCGTTCGCGGCGTGGCTCTTCGGCATTGGCCGCAACGCCGTAACCGATCATCACCGTTCCCGATCCCGGCGCAAGTCGGTTCCCCTGGAAGCGCTTGGCGATTGGGCCGATGCCTCGCCCCAACCGGCGGAAATCGCCGAGTCCAACGAGACGAGACAGGAGTTGCTGGTCGCGATCGCCGAGCTCACCGAGCGGGAACGCGACGTGCTGGGCATGAAGTTCGGCGCGCGCTTCACCAATCGACAGATTGCCGGCGCCACCGGGCTCAGTGACAGCAATGTTGGCGTGATCATTTATCGGGCGGTGCGCCAACTCAAGAAGCGCTTCGCCGCGAAAGGACAGTTCGATGGCTGAGGACCGGCAAGCCCGCCGTTTTCAGGAAGGTTTAGATGAAGTGCTGGGGGCCGCCGATCCGGCCCCGGATCAGGGTTTTTCCGAAGAGACCGATCGCGAAATGCTTGAGATCGCCGCCCGGCTCGCCAGCACTGATTTCAGCGAGGAGAGCGGGGTACGCGAGAGCCTGCGGGCCGAGGTCGTGCACCGGTCGTCGAGTGTCCGGCGGATGGCGATGTTTGCCTGGTTGGGACGCATCTGGGGTTCGGGGAGCCTGGTCCTGGGTCCGGCCACCGCGGTATTGGTGATGCTGGTCGTCATGATCGCCTGGCCGGGAGCGGTGGCGGCCGCGGCGGACGGGATCGAACAGTTCGT
Source organism: uncultured Chloroflexota bacterium (assembly GCA_964474495.1). Lineage (GTDB taxonomy): Bacteria > Chloroflexota > UBA11872 > UBA11872 > VXNJ01 > JASLPR01. The sequence goes on along the minus strand of CAYYTN010000088.1, from coordinate 6,479 downwards.
CCGGCGACTGGTGCTGGACGAGACCACGAGCGTGCGGCAGGCCACCGATGCGGATCGGGTCTCGATCCCCGCCTTTGGCGAAGAGTCCGCCGAGCTCGAGGAAGGTGGGACGGTTATCTGGGTGGCGAAGACCACGGTTCGCGAGCGAGATTCGTCGGACCCGCCCCGGGGGGATCGCCTGGAGACGAAGACCTACACGGATCCCGCGCTGGCGCAAGCGGATCTCGACTTTCGCCTGCGGTTGCCGACCGAGTTGCCGGAGGGCTACTCGCTGGCCCGGATTCGGGTGACGCCGACCGGCTGGGCGCTCAGCCACTATGAGGCGCCGGGCGGTGAGTTGGTATTGGCCCATGTGCCGCAGGACGCCCCGGATCCCGGTGATGCGGAAGTCGGCTTTGGCACCACGGTGGAGGTACTGACCGACGATCCCATCACCGCGACGACGGTGAACGGCGGCCCGGCGGCCTGGATCGAAGGGCAGTCGCTTTCGTGGGTGGAAGACGGAGTCACCTACACCCTCGGTGGCGGTCAATTCACGCTGGCGGAGGCCGTGCGCGTCGCCGAATCGCTGCGGTGAGCGGACGCGGGCGGTTCCGTAATGGAGCGACCGTAGCGGCGTACTCACTGCCAGCAACCGACCGTAGCAAAAGGATTGCGGAGATGAATCGAAGACATCTGTTGAAGGCCGGCATTCTCGGAGCGGGCGCCCTGTTCGGGGCCTGCGCCGGTGGTGGCGACAACGAATCTCCCGCCAGCGACGCGGTGATCCCCGACATAGGGGCTACAGCGGTACCGGCGGCCACCGGGGCGCCGGTGACGATCGGGCTGGTCTCGACCGGGCTGGAGGGGCCGCGGCTGGCCATTCAGATACAGCAGATCATCCAGGACATGCACTCGCAGGGAAGGGCGACGGCGCTCACGCACACCCTGCTCTCGCCGCGCGCCCAGGGCGGCCCCCCGGCGATGGCGGACGCCATCGAGGCCGCTCTGAATGATGGTCGAAGCCTGGACGTCCTGTATGTATCCAACCCAGAGTTGCTGATTGGCCTGGATGAGCTGGATCTCCTGATGCCGGTGGACGAGGTATCCCGCAGCGACAGTGAATTCGATTTTGCGGACTATTTCCCGGCGGCTGTTCAGGCAGTGACCCTGGGCGGCAGGGTGATCGGATTGCCTCTGTGGTTGCGCCCGATGACGGTACGGGTGAATCTGGAGGCCTTTGATCAGGCGGGGGTCGAGGTACCGAGCGGCGCCTGGGATTGGCAGTCGTTTGCGGAGACGGCCGCCCGGGTGACGGTCCGATCGGGCGACCAGGTGGATCGCTATGGATTTGTGGTTTCGCCGGCGGACACGCCGGCCTTTTCCTTCATGTGGCAGAACGGCGCTGACATTTTGCTGGAGAACTCGAGCCAGACCGGAATCACCCGTCCGGCGGCGATCGAGGCGGTGCAATTCATGTCCGACCTGGTCCACGTGCACGGGGTCGCGCCGGTACTCCGGGCAGGCGACAACGCGGAATCGCTCACCCCGAGGTTCCGTACCAATGGAATCTTCGTCGGGGGAACACCGGTGGCGATGGCGCCGTACGCCTTCGGCAAATCATTGGGGATGCAGGTGAACACCACTCGCTCGCAGCGCGGCAACCAGGTTGAGGTGACGGTGGACGTAATTATGACGGCGGACGAATCGGGCAACCCGATCGTGGGCTCGGGTGGCGACGGCTCGGGGACGGCGAATCTCCCGACCCAGCAGACGGCATCGAACCTGGCCAAGGCCGGCGGGGCGCTGGTGGTGCTATCGACGTCGCAGTCGCCTGAGGATGCCTGGGCGGCAGTTCGGCAACTCGGGGAGGAACTGGAACCCATGGGAACCGTGCCGGCGCGCCGCCTGACCGCGGCGCAGTTGATGGAAATCGACACGACGCTGGAACCTGAAGAGGCCGAGTCGGTGATCGCGGCGGCGGCGGTCGCGCGGGTGCCGGTGCTGCCACGCAGGGACGAAGTTCTGACGATTCTCCAGGACAGGGTGGACGAGCCCATCTTGCGAGGAGAGAGTGAACCGGAGGAAGCGCTGGAAGTAGCGGCGAACGAGATCGAGAAGCTGCTGGCCGGCTGACCGGACTGGAGCTAGCTCTCCAACCGGAGTGCGGATGCTGCGCTGAGATCGCGGAACGCGCTCCGTCCAAAGGCATAAGTGGCGGCCGCCTCTACCCCCAGGGTGGTCGCCACCGCGCCAATTCCGAGGACGACGCCGGGGGAATGAGCCAGGTTCAGTGCGATCAGCACAAACGCGATCAGCACGACCAGCCGGATCAGGTTGATGTAGAGGATCGGGCCGGTCCGGCGCAGGCGCATCAGGGCTGACGAGTAGATCTGCTCCTGGGTCAGAATGATGGGAAGGGGGGCGAAGATCCGCAGGCCCAGCGTCGCCATTTCCAGCAAACGGCCCTCGGCCCCAACCAGGTCGCGCAGGACCAGCGAGGTAAGGGGTGGGACGAACGCGACGGCCATCGTCAGCCCGGTGGCGGCGATTCCGACAGCGTTGGCAAAGTTGCGGATACGGCGCGGGACGTCGCCCTGCCCCAGCAGCGCCAGGATGGCCGGCAGCAACCCCCAGAGGACGATGACCAGCAACTGGTTGACGCTCATGGCGATGGCCACCGCGGCCAGGGAAGTCTCGGGAGACGGCGTCCGGGCAACGGCAGCGTTGACGACCGGCATGGTCACTGTGGCCAGGAAGCCGGCGAAGATGAGCGGCAGGAAGAACCTGACCATGGTGGCGTATTCGGAACCGGGCGGATGGTGGCCGGTGACGGGCAATCCACGCCGTAGGCCCGGGGCGGTCAGCCAGATCAGCAGACCGACTTCGACCAGGGCGGACCCGCTGACCGCCAGACCCCCGACCGCGGAGCCGCTGACCAGGCCCGATGCCTGGAGCGCCAGCGCGACGACGACTACGGCCAACACGCCGACCGCCGTGCCCAGCCAAACGGTGCGTGCGTGTCCCATCCAGAGGGCGCAACCGTACAGGTGGGGGCGGATCACGGCGAGCGCCGGCAGCGGCAACAGGGCGAAAAGCGCTTGCCGGGCCTCGTGTTCCAGGTCTCCGGTCAGAGCGAAGGCTTGTTCCAGGACCAACCTGCGCAGTGGAGTCAAGGCAATGACGACGGCCAATACGCCGGCGGCCAGTGCGGCGACGGCGGTGAACCGCCGCAGTCGTCCGAGGGAGATCCGGTCGTCGAGGAAGACCAGCGTCAACTGTTGGATCCGCATCTGGGGAAGGGCGACCAGCATCACGATGCCCAGGGCGATGGCGTAGCCACCGATGGCGTCCTCCGGGTCGTCTCCGCGGGCGAGGATCGCGTTGATCGCCGGAGCCAGGATTGCCGCAATGCCTAGATTCAGCGAGGCGGGGATCAGGAGCAGGACTGCCCGGCGGGTGAACAGCCGTCGGGATCGCGGGTCGCCGCTGTTCGGGTGGGGTCGTCCGGGAAGGCCTACGCCGGTCAAGGCTGCCTGACACCGTCCGACCGCAGCGGGCCCCGTTCTGTCAGCGGGGGTGGCGCAGTAGGACCCAGATTCATCGGGGCGCCCCGGTAGCGCCCGGCCCAGGCCGGCTGATGACGATCAAGCGCGGCCAGCGACCAGGCGCCGACCATTGGTGGAGATGGGGGCGAGTCGAACGCCCCGTCCAGGAAATATCACCCCGTCCCACCTACAGGCTTAGTCCGCTGTCAGTTTTGCCGTTCGAGGTGTCAGCGGACAAACTCTCGATCGGCTAGCCCGAAGAGTCTTAGCCGACCCCGTACGGGCGTCAAGGTCGGAGCACCCCAGCAAAATGTCGCTTCGTACCTGACGCCGAGGAAATCTGGTACGAAACGTCGCTACCTAGTTAGGCGGCGAGGGCTAACTCTTCGTTGCCGTTTAATTGTTGCCACCGCTTTAACGAGTTAGGTGACGTCCTCGGCCTGCAAGAACGGGCTTCCGGTCCCTGTCGAAACCCGGCATCCCCGTGAGTGGCGCCTGCTCAGCTCGGTCTGTGCAGGTGCCGCTGCATTTGCCGCTGCGCGTCGCGCTCGGCAATCCTAGCCCGTTTATCATACCGCGTTCGGCCCCGCCCGACGCCAAATTCGACCTTCGCGCGACCGCCCGCGAAGTGGAGGCGTAACGGGACCGCGGCCACCCCGCCGACGCTCAACATTCGGTCGAGCTTGAAGAGCTCTGATCGATGCAGAAGTAGCTTACGCGGCCGCACCGGCTCGTGGTTGTTGATGGCGGCTGGCTTGTAGGCGGCAATGTGGACGCCCATCAGGTACGCCTCGCCCCCGCGCAGGGTGATGTAGCCTTCGCGCAGGCTGACGTTGCCATGTCTCAACGACTTGACCTCGGATCCCTTCAGGACCAGGCCGGCGTCGAACGTCTCGAGGATGGCGTAGTTGTAGTGGGCCCGACGATTGGTTGCGACCGTCACATCTCGACCGCCGGAAAGCGCGGCCGAGCCGGCGGTATTCTTCTTCTTCCGTCGCTTTCGAGGCATGCCTGGTACCTGTTGGTGGACGACCGCGTATTCGACCGTCCGTCCTGTTCAGCATACCCGTGCGACGTCGAAGAATACGCGACGACTGATCTGTTCTCGGGGGTGGAATGATGTTCGCCGGCGATGATGCGCGAAGCAATCCGGCTGCACCGACTTTGGAGTCAGGCGGCCCCTGCGGGCTTGAAGGGTCCCGGTGGTCTAGTCGTCGGCGGCGGTGGTCGGGGCCATCTGCGGGATGCCGATCGGCACCATGGGGCTGAGAAGCTTCTCAAGCGCCATCGTATGGGAGCAATAACTCCAGGTCTGAAAGAAATTGCAGGTGCAATGCCAACCGGAGCCATCCGCGAATCCCACGTCGTATTCGCCGTTGCCGCCACGGAAGGTCGCCCGAAACTCGTGTATCGAGATTCGCTCGGGTTCCTCGGCGTAGCGGTGGGCCTTCTCAATCTTGCCGATCAAGCTGGACTGCATGCAGTGCTCCTTGGCTGACGAAAGCAAGAACGCGCCGTGCCAAAGCCGCACGGCGCGTTTGTTATCGACCGATTCAGCGTCTGATCTTCCGTTTCAATGAATGCCATCGACTCTCTGGTTTGAAGTATATGGCCGCCTGTGGGGGCGGTCAAAAAGAGCCGGGGATGGCCCTACCAGCCGTAGGACAGCCTGGTGCCAAGACGGTCCGGGAGCCCGGCCGTGGCGATCGCTTCCTGGGCCCGAGCGATGTCGTAGGCGGTGCGCTTCAGCATGATCCGTGAGGCCTCTGGCTCGTAGATCATGTAGGCCGAGCGCGGCTCACCGTCCCGGGGTTGCCCGACGCTGCCGGGATTCACGATCGCCCGTTTCGTCCCCAGCGTGACGGGCAGGTTCGGCTGCGGGACGATGGTTTCATCGTCCATGTCGCTGGATTCGGACCGGGTGAACACGAGTGGAACATGACTGTGGGCAACGAAACAGAGCGGCGCCGCGAAATACTCGAAGTTCGGCCGGGCGACGGAAAGATTGAACACGTACTCGCCGATGGGATTCCGCGGACTTCCGTGGGCGAGGATCGCGCCGGGGGCGACCGCGGCGGGCTCCAGGGACTCCAGGAACTCCCGTGAATCGTCGGTGAGTTTGCCTTCGGTCCACTTGCAGACGAGGCGCGCGTCGTCGTTGAAATTGTCGAGTTCGGTTTTGCCGACCGAACCCCAGTCGTGATTTCCGGCGATGCAGGTCAGGGAGGCCTGCGATTGCAGTAGCTCGATGCATTCGTTGGGCTGAGCGCCGTAACCCACGATGTCGCCCAGGCACCAGGTTTCATCGATGTTCGGCTCTGCCAGGAGCACCTTTTCCAGTGCCGGCAGATTGCCGTGGATGTCAGCGAGGACCAGGATTCGCAGCTTCTTCTCCGTCAGGATAGAGGGGTTCGCGGGCGGTCAGCGCCCGAGAGCACAGATATTAGCCGTCGGCGAGCGCCATCACGCAATCGTTGAACTGATCCCCGCGATCGAATTCGTTCTTGAAGGTCCCGAAGGAGGCACAGGCCGGCGACAGCAGAACCGCGTCACCCGGCCGGGAGTGACGGTTTGCCAGGGCGACGGCTTCGTCCATCGTGGCCACGTCGTGGAGGAGCCCAGGTGGCAGCCCTGGCCGCATTCTTGCGGTGCCCTCGCCGGGGAAGAGGATGATCGATCGGATCGACGGGCCGAGAGCGGCGATACGCCGGCCAAGAGCCGCGAAGTTCAATTGCTTGTCCGAGCCGCCGGCGATGAGGACGATCGGCCCGGGGACGGTGGCCAGCGCCGCGAGCGTGGCATCCGGCGTGGTGGAGCAGGTGTCGTTGATGAAACGAACTCCCCGCCGTTCGGAGATTTGTTCGAGGCGGTAGGGAACGCCCTTGAAAGTGGCGACGGCCCGGGCGATGGTTGCCGCGGGGATGTCGAATCGGTCGGTAGCGGCGATGGCGG
>CAYYTN010000087.1:1145-9471 GCA_964474495.1 uncultured Chloroflexota bacterium | reverse complement strand
GCTTGCCCTCCAGCAGGTGTTCCAGCAGCAACGCCTCGTATTCCTTCAAATCCTCGTCCGGCTCCTTCATCTTGCGCAGCAACCAGTTCGGCTCAGACTTCTTGTTTTCCTTCTCGATCTCCTCGATCTGCAGGTAACCCCGCGTCGCCAGGTCGATCAACGTCGCCGTCACGTCCACCGCGTTGGCCGCCTCGTCAACCAGCGTCCCCATCTGGCCGGGCCGCAACCCTTCCGGCGGCGCGAACTCCACCGGCGTCGGCGTGCGGTCGAACATCGGCACCGTCTCCACCGCCTGGCCGGCATCCCCGAACGCCGCCTCCACCGCCCCGCCGGCAAAGCGACGGTCCCGGCCGCGCAGCCAGAACAGCCGCCCCATCCCGGCCAGCACTCCCGCCAGCACCACCCCGCCCAGCCCCAGCGTCAGCGGCGTCACCGCGAAGGCCTTCTCGAACGTCCATATCTCATCCAGGATCGGCGCCGGCTCCGGCACCGTTCCTTTCGCCAGCCCCACCACCACCGTGATGCCCTGGTAGGGATAGAGGAAGTCGGCCGTGAAGGTCGCCACCGGGCCGGACTTCGTCGCCGTCCGGCACGGGCCCGAGTTGTTCGTATAGCCGGCCTGGCAGGCCACCCCCAGCACCTCCCCCGGCGCCTCCACCCGCACCGTCACCCGATCGAGAAGCGCTACGCCGCGTTCCAGGCGCTCCACCCGCTCGATCTCCACGTCCCAATCCGTTCCGATGGCATCCCAGAACAGCTCGTCCTGCTCCGCGAAACCGTTCAGCACCCCCTCCACCCGGTAGCGAATCGTGTAGGTATGCAGGCCGGTGATCGTCGTGTCCGGGTCGCCGATGCGGATGATGTCGAACCAGTCCGTCGCCTCGCGTTTCCACTCGTCGGGCGTCCCGGGTGAGCCCTCGACATCCAGCCATTTCAGCGGTGTCACCCGCTCGAAATCGTCGTTGTACTGGTACCGCATCGGCACGTAGCGGTAGATACCGTGGCGGACCTCGTCGCCGAAGTCGTAGTCGATCGTCTCCTCGATCAGCAGCGACCCGTCCGGCTCGATCTGGATCACCACGTCGTAGCTACGGATCCATTCGTCGCCCTCGTCCCGGGCCCCGACCCTGCTGAGTGTCACCGCCAGCAGCACCAGCGCGAGCACCGCCGCCGCTACGCCCCGCCTGATCCACCGCCGCTTGCCGCTCATCGAACCCGGCTCATTTCCCCGAATACACCCCGTTCACCACCACCTCTTCGGGCCAGTCGCCGGCGATCACCGCCAGCGCGTTGTCCACCGCCATCTCCCCGGTGATCTCCATCGTTTCCTTCGTGTTCCCGGCCAGGTGCGGGCTGGCCACCACGTTCGCCATCCCGATCAGCGGCGAGTCGATCGCCGGCTCCGTCGCGAACACATCCAGCCCCGCCCCGGCGATCTCGCCGGAACGCAGCGCCGCCGCCAGCGCCGCCTCATCGACCAACGCGCCCCGCGCGGTGTTTATCAAGAACGCGCTCGGCTTCATCGCCGCCAGCACCCCGTCGTCCACCATGTTCGTCGTCTCTTCCGTCGCCGGCAGATGCAGAGACACGAAGTCGCTCTCCGCGTACAACTCATCCAGCAACACCCCGCGCACCTCGGCCTCGGTCACGCCGGCCGCCTCCACGAATGGATCGTAGCCCAGCACCTTCATCTGGAACGCCGCCGCCCGGCGGGCCACCGCCCGCCCGATCCGCCCCAGCCCCACCACCCCGATGGTCTTGAAGTGCACGTTGTTCGCCAGGATCGGCGCCCACTCGCCGCGTTTAAGAGTCGCGTCGTTGGCGATCAACTTCCGCGACAGCGCCAGCATCATCGCGAAGGTCAGATCGGCCACCGTCTCGGCGTTCGAGCCCGGCGTCGTCGCCACCACGATCCCGCGCTCGCGGGCCGCGTCGATGTCCACATGCTCGAACCCCACCCCGGTCCGCGCGATCACCTTCAGGTCCGTCGCCGCGTCCATGACCCGGGCGGTCCACTCGTCGGCGTTGTGCGCCAGCGCCGCGTCCACTCCGGCCACCTCGGCCAGCAATATCTCCTCCGTCAGCGGCGGCTCGGCTTTGCTGATCGCCACCTGCCAGCCGGCGTCGGTGAACTTGTGCAACAGATTCGGCAGCCACAGTTCCGCCGTCAGCCGGCCCATCAAAACCTTCGGCACGCGAGACCTCGATTCGTGTCGTGCGGAGCGAGCCCGCCCAGTTTGCGCGAGCCCACCGCAGGGGTCAATCAGGCTCCGGCACCGGCCGCCGCGCATTGCCGCGATCTGCCCTTTTCGGTAGCGTCAGGCGCCATGGTGATCGCACCCGCGAGTGGCGGAATCACCGCAACCGCAGGATTTGAGGGTAGATGTGGCAACCGACGAACGTCCCGCCGCGGGCAGCGGCCGGCGCACGCTCTGGATCGTCGTCGGGCTCGCGCTGATCGCCCTGCCCCTGCTCATCTTCTTCGTGGTCTTCAGCGTCCGCATCGTCCCCGACGGCCAGGTGGGCATCCTCTACACCTTTGGCGAGGTAGATCTGGAACCCCGCCAACCCGGTCTTGTTATCAAGCGCCCGTGGGCCAGCATGCAGACCATGAACGTCGATATTCAGGAATTCACCGCTGGCTCCACGTCCGACGAATACGACCCTCTGACGGCCGGCACCGTTGAGACACTGACCTGCGACGGACTGACTATCGGCATCGACCTCACCGTCCGGTTCCGACTCGATGCCACGCGGGCCGCCTACGTATTTAGGGATATTGGACCCGAGTTCAAACGCCTGGTCATGCCGCCGACTACCCGGGGCGCGATCCGCAACATTCTCATCCGTTTCCGGCGCCAAGATCTCTACCCCACGCCGCCCGCCAACCTGGGCAGCATCATTCAGGAGTATCTTGAGACCGATCTCGAACCGCACGGCATCATCATCGAGCAGGTTCTGCTGACCGACATCGTCCCCCCGGCGGAGATTCAGGAGGCCGAGGCTCTCAAGGCCGCGGTCGAAGCCGAGCTGGAAAGGATCTGGGCCGAGGAGGCCGCCGCGGCTCAGGCCGCCGGTCTACCGACTCCCGCGCCCTCCTTCCGGCAGCCGGCTGAAGAACCGAGTGCTGCTGTCGGCCCAGCCCTCGAGCGTAGCCCCGGCTGCTAAGGCCGCCTCCGTGATCGGGCCACTGACCGCCCCAGCCCTTCGCCCTACAGGGCGCTGAAGCGAAACCGCGTCTTCCGCACGACCTCATCCAGACTCGCCAGCCCGGTCGCCTTCAGCGCCTCCAGCCCGATCCGCGCGCTGGCGATTGCGTCCGACTCCGCCTGGTGATGCTCCAGCGGGATAGCCAGCCGTTCCGCCACGGCCGACAGTTTGTAGGTCGCCGAGCCCGGCCAAACCGCCCGGGCCAGTTGCACCGTGCAGCCAAACCGGTATCCGGGGCGGGCAATCGCATAGTGATCCAGGCACGCCCGCAGCACCCCCTTATCGAAGCTCGCGTTGTGGGCCAGCATCGTCCGCCCCGCCACCAACTCCGCCACCTGCTCCCAGACCTGCGCGAAGGTCGGCGCCGACTCCACCTGTTCCGGCTCGATCCCGTGAATGTCGATGAAGCGCGGTACGAAATCCATCCGCGGCGGCCGGATCAACGAATAGAACGTCCCGCTGACCTGTCCTTCATCCACCAGCGCCACCCCCAGCGCGCAGGCGCTGTTGGACTCATAGTTGGCGGTTTCGAAATCAATCGCCGCCCAGCGCTCCGCCCTCGCCGGCTCCTCCGCGGCCCCCGGCTTTGCGCCCGAAAGCTCCGCCGCCGGCCGATCGACCCGCACGAAACGCTTGCCCGGTCTCAAATTCAACTGCCCCCTCCTTCTCGGCCAAGCATAGCCCGGCGCCGACACCGCCCGAACCGCTACAACATCCGCCCCATCGACAGACCCGCGAACAGCGCCGCGATCCCCAGTCCGTTCTGCGCCGCCAGGTTCGCCCCGGCGATCCACCACTCCCCGGCCCGCAGCGTCTCCACCGTCTCAAACGCGAACGTCGCGAACGTCGCGAACCCGCCCAGGAATCCCACCAGCACCACCGTGCGCAGCTCCGGGCTCATCACCAGCCGCTTTTCGGCCAGCGCCCAGAGGATCCCGAACACCAGCGCCCCCAGCATATTCACCGCCAGCGTGCCCCAGGGGAAGCCGCCGTCGTGCCAGCGCGGCACCAGGCCGCTCAGCGCATACCGCGCCAGCGTCCCGCCGCCGCCGGCGATGACCAGGAGCAGCAGCTTCAAGCCGCGCCGCTGTCTGGCTCGTTGATCGACCGGCCCGATTTCGTTCGCCGCCCGGCGCCATTCGCCCGGCGGCGCTGCCGATTACTCAGGTTGCGCCTCCGCCAGTTCCGCCGTCAGTCGGTCTACCCGCACGAATTCCTTCTTCAATTTCAAGACCGGCCACCCCGTTTCAGCCGCCCAGCACAGCCGTAACCGTCCCGCCAACTGAGCTCATATCGACCTGCCGTATCATCGAATCGGAGCATTCGCACCCGCCTCGTTCCCGGAAAGCCCCATGTGGAACTGCCCCAGCTGCAAGGCCCAGAACACCGACTCCGCCAACAACTGTCACCGCTGCGCCACGCCCCGAAAACATCCCAATCCCGACGCCCGACCGGCCCTCAACTACGCCACTGCCGGACGGCGCTTCGGCGCCATGTTCCTGGATTTCGGGCCTGCCATTTTGATCACGACATTCGTTCAGATCCTTGCGATCAGGGGAGATGTCGACTGGCTGAACTTCCTGGCACTCGAGCGATCGGGTAGCTCAATCCTGTCGGTCATCTTCCTCATCGCGGTCTACGTCGGCAGCCTTACCTTTTCCATCCAGCTATTTGGCCGGACTCTCGGAAAGTACTTCCTGAGTCTTCGCGTGGTTGACGAAAGCGGCGCGCCGGCCACGAAGTTTCAGATGATGAAGTACGAACTGGCCGCCCCCTTCTCTCTCGACCTTGTGTTGCGTTATCACTCCCTTAAGTGGGGGGACCGCCGGCGAATCTGGGCCGACCGCCTAGTCGGAACGGCGCTAATCCACGGCAAACCGCCCGAGCCCCTCGATCCCGATCCACCCGCCCCCGATCCGCCCGATGACGACATGTACTCCGAAGGCTTCCGCTAGCCGCCGCCGGACCCCCAATCCCCCTCCGTACGCCTTCCCGTCTGCTATCGTAATCCGCCGAGAAGATGACTCTTTCCCGGGGCAGGGAGGACGGCCGTGAACCAGCGAGTACAGCGTCTGCGCGACGCTCTCATCGACGCCACCACGCACATCTGCGCCGAGCGCGCCCGCTTGCTCACCGAGTCCTGGCAAGCGACCGAAGGCATGCCCATCATCTGGCGCCGCGCCCGGGGGCTGGGCCATGTCCTCGACAACATGACCGTCACCATCTTCCCCGGCGAGCTCATCGTCGGCCACCACGCCGTCCCGCTGGTCGCCTCCTCGGTCTTTCCCGAATACGGAATGGACTGGCTTGAGCGTGAACTCGACGAGATCTCCGACCGCCCCCTCGACCCCTTCCGCGCTACCCCGGAGACGAAGGCCGAACTGGAGCCTATCTTCCGCTACTGGGAAGGCAAGACCCACGCCGACCGCGTGCGTTCCGAAACCCTGCTGACCCTGCCCGACGCCGTCCTGCCCGCCTGGGATTCCCACGGCGCGGTCCTCAACCAGGCCGTCCAGAACTCCGGCAAGGTCAGTTCCGGCGACGGCCACGTCATCGTCAACTTCACCCGCCTGCTCGAATCCGGCGTCGACGGCATCCTCGCCAACATCGACGACCAGATGGCCCCGGCCCAGGCGGAAGTCAGCGATCGCGCGGCCGCCAAGAAGGTCCTCTTCCTGAAATCCAGCCGCGCCGTCATGGAGGCCATGATTCGCTTCGCCGGCCGCTACGCCGCCGAGGCCCGCCGCCTCGCCGCCGAGGAAGCCGACGCCACCCGCCGCGACGAACTGCTCCAGGTCGCCGCCAACTGCGAACAGGTCCCCGCCGGCCCCGCCGGGACCTTCTGGCAGGCCCTCCAGAGCACCTGGTTCCTGCAACTCCTCGTCCAGATCGAGAGCAACGGCCATTCCATGGGCCCGGGCCGCCTGGACCAGTTCCTGCACCCCACCTACGCCCGCGACCTGGCCTCCGGCGCGCTGACCGCCGACTCCGCCACCGAGCTGATGCAGTGCTTCATCATGAAGTTCAACGAGATTCGCAAGGCCCGCCAGACCTCCCATACCCGCGTCATGCACGGCTACCCGATGTTCCAGACGGTCACCCTGGGGGGCCAGCACGCCGACGGCAGCGACGCCAGCAACGACCTCACCTACCACATCCTGGAGGCCATGGCCGGCGCCAAGATGCAGGAGCCGACCTTCATCATGCGGCTCCACAGCCACTCGCCCCGGAAGCTCGAAGTCGCCTCCTGCCGCGCGGTCATCGAGCATGGCGGCGGCTTCCCCGGCTTCTTCAACGACGAGGTCACCATCCCGCTGCTGACCAACGTCGGCGTCGATCTCGAAGACGCCCGCGACTGGGTCGTCTGCGGCTGCTCCGAGCCCCAGGTGCCCGGCAAGCACAACACCATCACCAGCGGCACCTGCCACGTGAACCTGCTCAAGATCTTCGAAATCGCCATGCACGACGGCGAGAACCCGGCGAACGGCATCACCGTCTACCCCGGCACCGGCAGCCTGGCCGACTTCGAGAGCTACGACGAGGTTGTGGCCGCCTTCCGGCACCAATTGGATAGCTACTTCTCCCTGGTCCCGGTGCTGGACAACATCACCGCCCAGGCCCACACCGACCTCACCCCCACCCCGCTCCTCTCCGCCTTCATCGACGGCCGGATCGAGATCGGCAAGGACGCCTCCGAGGGCGGCCCGCCCAACTACCAGAACACCATCACCCTGGGCCACGGCACCGCCAATGTCGGCAACTGCCTGGCGAGCATCAAGAAGCTCGTTTTCGATGATGAGGTGCTGACCGGCGCGCAAATCCTGCACGCCATGGACACCAACTACGAGGGCGAAGAAGGCCGCCGCATCCGCAAGTTGCTGCTCGACGCGCCCAAGTACGGCAACGACATCGAAGAGGTAGACCGCATCACCGCCCGCGCCATGGATTGGTTCTGCGAGGGCATCGCCGCCTACACCCCGCTGCGCGGAGGGCACTACTGCCCCACCCCGCAGACGCTTTCGGCCAACGCCTACACCGGAGAGGTCGTCGGCGCCACACCCGACGGCCGCCTGGCCGCCTCGCCCACCGCCGACAACGCCTCGCCGATGGCCGGCACCGACCTCAACGGCGCCACCGCCACGATGAAATCGGTCGCCCGTCTCGACCACGAGAAGGCCACCAACGGCACCATCCTCAACGTCAAGCTGCACCCCACCGCCGTCAAGGGCGGCGACCGGGTGCAAAAGTTCGCCGCTCTGGTGCGCGGGTTCTTCGATCTCAAAGGCATGCAGGTGCAGTTCAATGTCGTCGACGCCGACGTCCTCCGCGACGCCCAGGCCAACCCGGAGAAGCACCGCAGCCTGATCGTCAAGGTTGCCGGCTACAGCGCCCTCTTTACCAATCTCGACGCCCGCCTGCAGGATCAGATTATCCAGCGTACCGAGCACGCCCTCTAGCCGGTGAACGCAGCCGGGGCCGGCGGGCCGTTGGACGCGAAGACGGCCTCACCCAGCGACGCCGTCGCGGATTCAACTCCGGCCGCGGTCTTCAACATCGAGCGCCACGCGCTGCACGACGGACCCGGCATTCGCACCCTCGTCTTCCTGAAGGGCTGCCCGCTGCGCTGCTTCTGGTGCAGCAACCCCGAGGGCCAGCTCCGCCGCACTGAGCTGATGTTCACCGCCAACAAGTGCGGCTCCAGCGGCCGCTGCGTCGACGCCTGTCCCGAAGACGCCATCGCCTGGAACCCCGGCGAGAAACCGGTCGTCGATCGCGAACTCTGCACCGTCTGCGCCGAGTGCGTCACCGCCTGCCCCAACGGCGCCTTCGAGACCGTCGGCCACGATCTCACCGCCCGCGAAGTCCTGGCCGAGGTCGAGAAGGACTTCATCTTCTACCGCAGTTCCAGCGGCGGCGTCACCATCAGCGGCGGCGAGCCGATGGTGCAGTACAAGTTCATCGCCGAGCTGTTCGAACTCTGCCGCGAGCACGGCATCGCCACCGCCATCGAGACCTGCGGCTACGTCCCCTGGTCGCACTACGAAGCCGTCATTCCCTATCTCGACAACGTCCTCATCGACGTCAAGCACACCGACCCCGACATCCATTACGAAGG
>CAYYTN010000087.1:0-1135 GCA_964474495.1 uncultured Chloroflexota bacterium | reverse complement strand
GGCACCGGGGTCGATCCCGAACGCATCCACGACAACGTCCGCCGCCTGGCGGCCACCGGCATCCCGATGATCGTGCGCGTGCCGGTCATCACCGGCTTCAACGACTCGCCCGAGCACATGCGCAACCTGGCGAAGTTCATCGTCGATGCCGGCGTAACCGAGATACACCTGCTGCCGTATCACAGCCTCGGCGAGGTCAAGTACGCCGGCCTGTTCCGGGACTATCCCGCCGAGGGGACCCGCCCGCCGAGCGCCGAGCGCATGCGCGAGCTGCTGCAGATCCTCCGCGACGCCGGCCTCAACGCCTCCATCGAGGTCTAAGAACTGCCTCCTGGATCTTCCGAAGATCTGAATTGCGGAAGAGCGATACTGGGGTCTCGGAAGACCTTTCTGAGCAGACGTTCCAGAGGAAATCGCAAAGTGTCGGCCAACGACTCTTCGACTAACTCGTCTTCCCTGACTTCTTTTGCCAGGTGAACGAAGTTCCGGAATTCACGCACGTTTTCGGCGCTCCGCTGTTCTCGTTCGTCTAGTAGCGATGTCTCCCGTAGCTTTGTACGCGACGCGACATCAATCAATTGCCCGAAGGTCCACCTGTCTAGCGCTTCCGACGGCCTTGGATCAGGGAGATCACCTCGATCCTGCGCAAGTTCGAGCGACCCAAACAAGATTGCCTCTAGCAGCGCCCCGCCCATTACCAGGTACGAGCGCACCAGACCCCTACGGTGAATGACTTGCAGTTCGCCGAACAAGCCGGCGATCTTGGCCGCGAGCCCTTCGCTGAACCCGGATGCGAGCCAATCGATTTCAGGGAAGGGGTCCGCGCTGCGCACTCCGTCTTCTTCTCGGCCCACATAGGAGGGTCCAGATGGTCGGGCTCGATATCCCTCATCGGTTATGTGCACGTAGCCGTCGGACAGTTCACCGTCGGCCTGATCCGAAACAGCCAGGAGGCCGCGACCTTCCAGCTCGGCCAGGGTGTCCCTGACCTTCAAGATACCTAGATCTAGATAATCAGCCAACGGCCGCAGCGGAATGCCCTCTGCTCGAAATCGAGCGCCGTCGGCCGTCAGGTCACGAACGCGGCGGTACGCGTCCAGCAGAATGGTTACCAACTCTCCATTCTGCGGTCTTC
>CAYYTN010000086.1:0-9490 GCA_964474495.1 uncultured Chloroflexota bacterium | reverse complement strand
TCGCTCATCCCGACGGCCGACCGGGCGTGGCGCCCGGCGTCACCAAAGATTTCGCCGAACAGGTCCGAGCAGCCGTTGATGACCGCCGGTTGCTGATTGAATCCCGGAACGCCGTTCACGAATCCGGTGAGCTTCACGACGCGCACGATGTCGTCCAGGCTGCCGAGCGCGTCCCTGACGGTGGCCAGAATGTTCAGGCCGGTCAGCCGGGCAGCTTCGGCACCCTCTTCGATTGAGTACTCGGCCCCCACCTTGCCCTGCCACGGCTTTCCGTCCACCGCCGCCGGGAGGTGCCCCGCCGTGAAGAGCAGGTTGCCGGTGCGCACGATAGTTACGTAGGAGCCCAGGGGAGTGGCTGCCGCGGGCAGTTCCAGCCCGAGTTCCCGCAGTCGTTCTTCAGCGCTCATTATTGCCTCGCTTGACTGGTTTAAGAGTCGGCTGATTCCGGCCTTCCCGCACCGGCAAGGATACGGCAGGCCGTTGCCCCGGAGTGGGCGGCCGGGGTTGCTGTAAGGTGTCGCCCGGGAAGTGCAATGCGTTGGTATCGCTATTGGAGGTCCGGCATGACGATCGCTCGCACCACCACCCCAACCGGCCGTATCGCAATGCTTGCCCTGGGACTGGCGCTGTGCCTGGTGCTCGCCGGATGCGACGGGACGGGTGAAGCGGCGCCGGCGGCCGCGGCAGCGCCACCTCCGCCGACGAGTCCGCCCGCCGTGGAAACCGCCCCCCCCCGCGGCCCCGACCGAGCCGGTAGTAGCGGCCGCCGCCATCCCATCCACGAATACGCCGCCGGTTCCCTTCGCCCTCCCGAGTCCGGAAGATGCGGAGCCGGCCCTGATTCAGGTCCAATGGCGGCCCGGATTCAACCCGGAGATAGTCCTGGGGCTCGTCCCGGGTTTCCTGATCAGCGAGGACGGCTACGCGGTCACCAGCGGCATCATGGTGACCGGGAGCGAGACCCTGGCGGTGCTGCTCCCGGGGTCGGCCGAGCCGGTATCCGCCCGCTATGTGGCCGGGAACGAGTGCCTGAACCTGGCGGTGATCCAGGTTTCCGGCACCGGTCACCCGTACCTGGAATTGAAGGCGCGGCCGGTCGCCGAGGAAGACTCCGTCTCCGTCCCCACGTATGTCGATACGCTCCAGAGCTATGACTTCAATCCGTCGATGATCGTCGCCGTGGACCTCGACGGGGCGACGGCGGAGGTGGATACGGAGCGCCTGGCGTCACACTGGGCCAGTTCGTATCCCTATTCCGGTCCGATCCTTGATGAGCAGGGCAATGTCGTCGGCATCCGCGCCGGGTCGATCGCGACCAGCGTCAGCCGGTACGACGCGGTGATGATCCCGATCGGCGACCTGCTGGAGGCAATAGAACTGCTGCGGCAAGGCGAAAACACCGCCTGGATCGGGCTGGCATCCGCCGCCGCATCGGTTGAGCAGACCGGCTACCCGGGCATCTACATAGTCGAAGTGCATCCGGGCTCGCCGGCCGCCGAACTGGGACTTCACCCCCGGGATCAGATCCTGGAAATGGATGGCGTGACGCTGGGCGATGACGGCACCAAATCCGCCTACTGCGAAATCCTGCGCGAATTGGACCCCACCACGCCGATCCCGGTGACCGTCCTGCGCCCCGGAGAAGACCAGATTCTTGAGGGCGAGCTCTTCGGTGATCCGCTCGCGGTGGTCGGCACGGTGACCGAGTATGTGGCGGCGAGCCCCCGCTAGGCCGCTCGCCGCTTCCCGACTACGTCTCCAACTTGCCGGCGCTGGCCAGGATGCGCCAGTAGGCGTGATCGGCGTGGTGGACGATGGTGTTTTCGAGGCTGCGGACCACCAGTTCGCCTTCGCCGGAATGCCCGGCGGCGGCGTGGCAGACGGCCTCCGGCAGCCCGATCGTGATCGCGATATGCGCGCCGTAGACGGGATGGCGCATGGCCGGGAAACCGGACGCGGCCGGGTTCTGCCGCCAGCGTTCCTGGTTGGCCGGGCTGAACTCGAAGGGCTTGCCGAGGTCGTGGCAAAGGCCACAGGCCAGCAGGATATCGCGGTTGACGCCCAGACCGGGGACGACCGCTTCCAGCGACTCGGCCAGCGCCACCGCCATGCGGGTGACCCCGCGGAGGTGGTCGGCCTGGGTGCCGGTTTTCATCGCCGGGGCGTCCGGGTTGCCCGAGGGACGGATTTCGTCGATGCTCCCGAACTCGGTCTCGGCCAGCGCCATCGCCCAGGCGCCCTCGACCTTGTCGCGCAGGTCCGGGTCGGAAATCTCGTCAATCTCAGGAAGGCTGGCCCGTACGCCTTCTCTGAATACGTCGTAGGCCGGCACCGGTGCGCTCCCTTCGGTCTTGTCCGCGATCCGCCCCCGAGGATACGCCGCCCTAGGACGGGTCCGCTTCCAGGTCCAGCATTCCGGCGGCGCGATGAATGCGCCACCAGGCCCGGTCGGCCCATAGCACCACCGTGTTCTCGAGGCTGCGCTCCACCAGGTCGCCCTCGTGGTCGTGGGCGAAGGCCGTGTGCCAGACGGCCTCGGGCAAGCCGGCGTTGATGGCCAGGTGGGCTCCGTAGGCGGTGTGGCGGAGCGAGGGGTTGCCGCCGGCGGCCGGATCGCGTTGCCAACGGGCCCGGTTGGCCGGGCTGAACTCGAACGGCTTGCCCAGGTCGTGGCACAGGGCGCAGGCCAGGAGGAGGTCATGATCGACGCCCATGTCCCCGGATACTTCTTCGAGGGAGTGCACGATCGCCCGGGCGGTGATGGCGACCCCGCGGATGTGATCGGCCTGGGTGCCGTCCTTCAGGGGCGGGGTGTGAGGGTCGCCGGAGGGGCGGATGTCTTCGATGCGTTCGTACTCGGTTTCGGCCAGCGCCATCGCCCAGGCGTCGGTCACCCGTTCGCGCAGGTCGGCCTCGGTGATGTCGGCGAGCTCCGGCAGGCTCGCCCGCACGCCATCTTTGTAGCCTTCATGTCCCGCCACGGCGTTCCTCCTGTCTTCGGATCGCGACCGATCGCGGCTCCCGTCGCCGATCCTAGCGCGGCGGTCTCGCACTCGGCGCCGGGGTGGGCGGAAGCCGGGATTGCCGGTTTGACCGCGACTCTGCATCATCGGCAAACTGAGTCCGGGGCCGCACGCGCAGCGCTCAGGAAGGCAGCGCCATGAAGACCGCTCGACACCCGCGCCGGCAGTACCTGGGGATAGCGCTGGCGGCGGTGGCGATTCTGCTGGCGGCCCTGGCGCCGGCGGCGTCGGCCGCGCCGGTGGACGCCACCTCCAGCGCCACCGCCCGGGTCGGGTTCGCGGACCTGTTGCGCGCCGAGGACGCCATGGTCTATGTGGCCGAGGAAGCCGCGCTCCCGGGGGAGTATGGGTTCGGGCAGGTTTCCGGTTTCTTGATCACCGCCGACGGCCTCGCGCTGGTGCCCAGCGTTCGGATTGTCGGGACGGAAACCCACCTTGTCTGGGTCGGCGACGCTGACGAACCGGTCGAGGCCGAATTCATCGCGGCGGATGAATGCCTCGATCTCGCCCTGATCGACCTCGAGGGAGACGACTACCCGTTCCTGGAGTTCTCCAACGCTGACCTTGAGCGGGGAGACGATGTGTACGGCCCGATCTGGAGCAGCGCCCGGGGCCGGTACGAGCTGATCGATGGCGTGGTCGAGTCGCTCGACAATCCGGGGAACACCACCGGCCTGTCGGTGCCGGGCTTGATCCGGTATCAAACCGGGGAGAACACGGCCCGCTTCGGTCCGGTGGTCAACGAGGACGGTGAAGTTGTGGGGCTGGCGGATGGGTCGATGCTGGACGAAGACGTTGAGGACGTTCAAGCGATGGTCCCGCTCGACGCGGTGATGCCCGTGCTCGCGGGCCTGCTCGATGGGGAGACCGGGGCCTGGCTCGGGCTGAGCAGCTGGGCCTCCAACCCCTTCTGGATGTGGGTGAGCGGCATTAGTGTCGACGCCCCACATCCGGAAAGCCCGGCGGCGGCGACCGGGCTTGAGGACGGTGATGTCACCCTGGACCTGTCCGGCCAGGCCATGTCCGCCGACGGCACCAAGCGCGCCTACTGCGAAATCCTGCGAGCCGCCGATCCGGAGGAGCCGATGCCGCTCACCGTGTACCGCGAATCGACCGGCGACCTGCTGGCCGGCGAGATCTACGGCGAGCCGCTGGAAATAGTCGGCACGCTCGACGACTACGTCGCCCCGGTACCCGCCCTGGCGGATGGGGATGTCACCAACGACCTGATCGGCCGGCCGCTGGCGGTCGATTGGCGCACCCTGTACTCACTCGATGGCAGCATGAAGCTGGAGATGCCGGCCGACTGGGAGATCGAATCCGACACCGACGACGATTCCGTCGTGCTCCGCGCCGCGCCAGACCTGACCCGCTTCAACCGGGACCGCGGGGATAACCCCGTCGGTGGTGCGGTCACGGGCGTCACCGTGGCGGTGTATGAAATCGGCGATACCACCGATGCCGGCGAGGATGACCTGGCGCTTCTCGCGGAAGACCGGCAATTCCAGTACGACGAACTGGACTGCCGATCCGGCTATTCGGGCCAAAGGCCCTACCCATCCCCGGCAATCCCGGACTACTGGGTGACCCAGGACTGGTACTGCGACGACGGGATCAGGATTACCGAGATCGTCGGCATCTCCCGGAGCGATCCGGGGCTCGCGATCGTGACATCGCTGGTTATGCCCCACGAACTCACCACGACCTACGAGTGGATCGCCTGGTCGGCCCGGGACCCGGAGGACCCGGTCGTCCCCCCCGGCTGGCGTCGCCACACGCTCCCTGACGATTCTCTTTCGATCGGGATACCACCGGGCTGGACGGCGGTGGACGAAGGGTCCGACCCTGACGTCGAGGGCGCCGGCCTGCTCGACGATCAGAACGTCTTTGTATCGGTGGGGACGGTCGACCCCGACGGCGAGGATGATTCGGCACTCGTGCTGATCACGCGCAACCCGATCGACGAAGACGTGCTGGCGCTGCTGCCGGAACTCGACGCCGAATGGATGGCCGAGACCACCCTGCCGACGCTTGAGGCGCTGAACGGACTGGTCGGCGAAGTGGCCTACGAGATCGTGACCCTGCCGTTTGGCGAAGCCGTGCGGTTCGACTACCAGCTCGAAATCGGTTCCGGCGCCTCCGCCCGGATCGCGGATGTGGTGCAGTACGCGTTCATGGCCGACAACGAGGTCGTCGCGCTCACCTTCATGGTTCTCACCGACGACCCCGGCTTCTACGCGACGGCGATCGCCACCATGGCGGCCAGCTTCGCAATTCCCGAACCTGCGCCTTCCTGGCCGGGCGTCGCCGGCGCTCCCGTGGAGAAGGATGCCGAGGGCCGGCCGGTCGACGTTGGCTGGCGGGAGGTCGTGACCGAGTTCGGCAGTTTCGCCTTCGAAGTGCCCGACGATTGGGAGTTGCGAATTCGGTCCGGGGACGCCGAGCAGGGAATCTGGGCCACCCCCGACATGGACACGTACATCGATGATCTCTACACGACGAACGCGGTAACCGTGACCGGCGCGTCCGGGTTCTTCCGGGACGCGGGCGATACGTCCGACTACACCGATGCGGAATTGCTGGAGCGCGCCGAGTCGCTGCTCTTCGACGAATCCGACCTGGAAGGGTGCAGCGCTCCTACCGGGACCTCAACAATGGAAATCTCGGCCGCGATCCCGGACCTGTGGGCAGTGGAAATCTACGATTGTGACGGCGGCTATACCAGGCTGAACCTGGTCGGAATCACCCGCTCGGAGACCGGGCACACGATGGCTTTTTCCATCCAGGCCACCCCCGCGGAGATGCGCAGTCTCACCTGGATTCCCGACTCGGTCCGGGAAAAAGCCGTCCGCGGCATCGGCCCCGACCAGGATAATCTGGCCCCGGTTGACCCGGAGACCGAGGCGCTGCTGGTGGGCGAGTCGGGAGCTTTCGCGGTAGTGATTCCGGTCGATATGCAACGCGACACCTGGTTCATGCAAATCGACGGGGACGGGGATCACCTGGAGGAATTCGCGGTTTCCCCGCAACTCGACTACTTCCGGGACGACCGGCTCGCGGATCCCCGTCGGGCCAGTATTCCAGGCGTGCGAATCGGGATTGTGGACGCCGACTTCCTGGTCGGCCTGGACGATGCGGAACTGACTGGCAGGCTGGCCAATGTGGTGGCGCAGCATAGGAAGCCCGAAGACTGCCTCGAATTGAGCGAGGATGTCGTCAATGTAATCGGGGCTCCCGGCAAGTTCATCACCAGCAGCCGTCTCTGTGGCACCCGGTACCTGCACGTGGTGCTGGCCGGAGCAATCTCGGTGGAGCCCGGGTACCTGATCATCATCGACCTGGTGGCCACCGTTGATACCGACGAACTGGAGATCCTGCTCAGTATCGTCGACTCGCTGCGGATGGTGGAGGTGGTGGACCCGGCGTCGTAGCCCGGCGCCCCGCCGGGGAGCGATGTCCGCACCGCGCCCACGGATCAATCGTCAGAAGAAAGGGGGCGCCACGCCGATGGCCGGTCGCAGGCACAGGAGACCCTGCAAGCCGCCGCGCACCCGGCGGCGGTCCCGGTACGTCCGGCGCGGGAAGGCTCCTCCCCGGCTACGTCGCCGGGGCTGCCGCCCCCGCACCATCCGGATCCGCTGATGGCCGGTGACCGCAGGCGCAACCGACGCGAAGCGAAGGAGAACCGGCGGCGCGAGAAGCGCGCCCGCAAGTCGCGCAAGCGCCGCGAACGGGATGTCCGCCAACTGCACGGGCACGAGCACGGCGGCCCGAGCGTGAGTATCGAGTCGTCGTCGCAGATCTCTTCGACAGAACCGGGTGTGCCGCCCCGGTCGGAGCCGGAGCCGCCGTCGCGCCGTCCGATCGTCAGACCGGAGCCGTTGCTGCCGCGGCCGTCGCGCCGCCCGGTCGTCCGGCCGGAGTCGGTACTGCCGCCCCCGTCGCCATCGCGGCGTGTGGTCATCCATCCTAAGACCGGCCGGCGGCCGCGACGTCGCCACTCGGTCGTCAGGCCCGAGTTCGTCCTGCCGCCGGTACGTCGCCCGGTGCGACCGGCGCCTGGTACCCGGGCCGGTCCAGTGGGAGGTGCCCCCCTGGGATATCGTCGTCGGTTGCGGCGCAAGGGCTCCGCGATCCCCGCCGTCTTGATCCTGCTGGCGTCGGCGGCAATCGTCTTCTTCGGTCTCCGCTTCTTCATGCAGCAGGTCCCCCCCGCCCGCCGATCTACCTCGAACCGAGGACACCTTCACCGGTGTCTACGGCCCCGCCGAAATCCGCAGTGACGCGATCTACTGGCGCATCACGGAAGGCCGCTGGTTCAGCATCCACCTTCCCGCAGATTGGGAGCTGCGCGCCGAGCAGGAGTATTTCCAGGTGACGTTTGCCTCATCCCCAGACCTCGACGCCTTCCTGCGCGAACAGGCCGACGAGATACCCGTTATCAACACCACCGGCGTCTACGCGCGCAGCGCCAACGTGGGTTGGAACGATCAGGCGGACGGCGATTTGATCCGGTGGCTTATGGAACGAGATCTCAAATCCCAGCGGATCGACAATTGTCGCGAGCACGAACCGACCGTGATCTTCCCCCTGCAGGAGCCCTTCCCCTTTGCCGGGATGATGCGCTTCTATTCGTGCGACAACGGCTACCAGGTTGTGGATACCATCGCGGTCGATCACGCGCGTACCGCGCGGGCGATGATCGTGCGCCTGGTCGGCACCCGGGCCGAGATGCAGTACCTGATCCACATCCCCGACTCGGTCCAGCGGTTGGACGGTCCGTAGGCGATGGCCGGGCGCAAAAGCAGGCGGCGCGCCCAACGCCGCCACCAACGCCGGGCAGCGCGCACGCAGCGCCGCAAACGCCAGGCGCGCCGCCAGCGCGAACCGCGCGTCGTACGCAGCACCACCGGCCGCGAGCGCCGCATCGCCCGGCCGCGCACGGTAGTGCTGCTGGCGAGCTTCGCGATCCTCACCGTGATCACCGTCTTCATCATCATCACGACCCTCCTCAGCGATGCCGGCCGCATCGACCCCCAGGACCCAAACCGACCCATGCGCCAGATCGATCTCGCGCGGGTCGCCGCAATCGAATGGCGGCGGGTTCCGATTGGCGATCTCTGGTTCGAGGCGCCCTTGGACTGGGAAGTCACCCTCGAATCCGACGAATCCGGGCTGCGCCACGTCGCCACCACCTCACCGGCGCTGGCCGAGTTCATGACCGAACAGGCCGGGGAGAGTCCCATCGTCCAGACCACCGGCATCCGCGTACGCCTCTTCCCGGTGGGCGATACGGGTTCCCTACCGCGACCGGAGATCACGGCGCGTATGGAGTCGTACACTCGCCGGTTCTTCCGCTACTGCGGCTTCCCCCCCGCCGTTATCCTGCGCTCCGGCGACAGTTTCGGGACCGTGCGGCGGGTTCGCCGCTACGACTGCAATAATGGCCTGGAGGTCGTGCAAACGATCGCTATGGAAATAGGACCCAACGCCCGCGCCGTCGTCGTGCGGGTGGTCGGGACGCAGCAGGAGATGGACTACCTGCTCGGTATGCTCGATTCCGTCCCGCCCTCCCCAACCGGAGACTCCGATGCCCTCCGATAGAGACCGCCGCAAACGCGAAAAGAAGCAGGCCCGCCGGCGCCAGAAACGCGAGCGGCGGGAGCAGAAGCGCCGCGAGCGCGGCCGCCGTATGCACCAGGGTCACGCTCACGCCGGACCCAGCGTGAGCATCGAATCGGCGGAGCCCCTCACCACCACCCGGCCGGCCTATCGACCGGAGGCTGACGCCGAGCCGGCTCCCCGACCGGTCGCCCCCGGGGACCCGGTGTTCGAGCCGCGCCCGGAGCCCGAACCGGCACGCGAACGGTCCACCCCGGGGCAGCGCCGCCGCGCCGCCGCCCGACCGGTGTATCGAACCGAGGCCGAGCCGATCCCGGCGCCGATCGCGCCGCGGGACCTGGTCTTGAATCCGCGCCGGGCAGCGGAGCCCGCGGTCGAACCCGCCGCGGCGCCCGAATCTGAGTACGGCGGCCGGTTCCCCCCGGCGGAAGGCCCCACCGCCGGTGCCCGCCCCGGGTCGACATCGACGGTCAGCACCACGCAACGGCCGCGACGCTCGGGCCGGCGAGGCGAACCCCGCAAGCCTTCGTCGTGGACCGGCATGCTCATTATGGGGGTCATCGGGCTCGCGATCCTGCTGGGTCTCTTGGTGGTCAACCGGATGATGCAGTCGCCGCCCTCGCGGCCCGGAGCCGATATCGGCGCGGCGGGCTCGAGCAGCAATGGCTTCGGCAGCCTCTACCCCGCTCCGGCGGTCGCCACCGAGCCGCCGGCGCAGGTCCGGATCGGCGTCGGCGAAATCAGCCTGCTGATCCCCGCCGACTGGCGCTTTCGGACGGAATCTGAAGGACGCGCGCTGGTCTTTACCGCCGCCCCCAGCCTGGCCAACTACGACGCCCTGTCCA
>CAYYTN010000085.1:0-9527 GCA_964474495.1 uncultured Chloroflexota bacterium | reverse complement strand
GTGCGCGGCGCCGGCGCCGAGCCCGCTCACTTCAACATGTGGACCGCGGCCGGGAACTCCGCCCTGGCATCCGGTCTCGCCGGTCTGGCCGCAGTAGCTGCCGCCCTCCCCGTCGCGGCGTTTGCTGCCCGCTACCGCCAGCGGCTCAGTTCAGTGCTCGAGGGCGTCGTGTACTCGGGCTATGCGCTGCCGGGAGTGGTACTCGCGCTTTCGCTCGTTTTCTTCGCCGCCAACTATGCGCCGATCGTGTACCAGAGCCTGTTCCTCCTCGTATTCGCCTACGTAGTGCGATTCCTTCCCGAGGCCTTCGGCGCAATCCGGGCATCGTTCCTGCAGGTCAGCCCGCGATTGGAGGAGTCCGCCCGGGCAGTCGGCCGCCGCCGACTCTCGGTCGTGTGGACCATCACCCTCCCGTTGATTCGCCCCGGCATCCTGGCGGGCGGGGCGCTGGTGTTTCTGACCGCAATGAAGGAACTACCGGCCACGCTCTTGTTGGGCCCGACCGGTTTCCCTACCCTCGCCACCCAGATATGGTCCGCCACCGATGAAGGATTCTTCGCCGCCGCTGGCCCGGCCGCCCTGCTGCTGGTAGCTTTGGCGTCATTGCCCATGATTTTCCTATTCCCGAGAATCCAAGACAGTCGATGAAGAATTCCGCGATCAGCTGTGAAGACGTTGACAAGCGGTTTGACGAGACCGTCGCCGTCCGCGGGCTGAGCTTCGACCTCCCGCCCGGGGAGCTACTGAGCCTGCTGGGGCCCAGTGGGTGCGGCAAGACCACCGCGCTCCGCCTGATCGCCGGGTTCGAGACCCCCGACAGTGGCCGAATCTCCGTAGGTGGGATCGAGGTCGCCGGACCGAAAATGAACCTGCCTCCCGAGCGCCGGCGAGTAGGAATGGTCTTCCAGGACTACGCCCTCTTTCCGCACATGTCGTTGCGCGAGAATGTCGCCTACGCCCTCAACGGCGGTTCTGGCCACCGGGTGAGCGAGCTGCTCGGGCTGGTGGGCCTGGCAGGGCTCGACGAACGGATGCCTCACGAGCTCTCGGGCGGCGAACAGCAGCGCGGCGCCCTGGCCCGCTCGCTGGCCTCCGAACCGCAGGCAATCTTGCTTGACGAGCCTTTCTCTAATCTCGACGCCGCCCTCCGCGCTCATGTCCGGGCCGAGGTCCGGGAAATCCTCCGCGCCGCCGGCGCCACCGCGGTCTTCGTGACCCACGATATCGAGGAGGCCCTCAGCCTCACCGATCGCGTCGCCGTGATGTTCGACGGGCGGATCGCGACTCCGCGCGATCTGTACCGACAACCGGCGACCCGGCGCATCGCCGAATGGCTGGGCAACGCCAACTTCCTACCCGGACGCTCGAACGGCGCTCAAGTCGAATGCGAGCTTGGCCGGCTGCCCTCGGACCAAACGATCAGCGGTCCGGTCGATGTCATGATTCGCCCCGACTGGCTGACCATCGCCACCGCCGAGCCAGGCTCGGGCGCCGTGGTGGACAGAATCTTCTACGGGCACGACCAGCTGATCCGGGTCGCTCTCGATTCCGGCACGGCCATCCAGGTGCGGGTGCTATCCGACGACGAGTTCCTTCCCGGGCAGCGGGTCACCGTGGGTTGCCAGGGACCGAATGTTGTCTTCCGACAGGGTCCCGCCCAAGATGCTGGTCCTCGCTGACCCTGCCCATACCGATCACAGTCCCGAGCCCGATCGCGGCTATCCCGAGATTCCGGGCCGGGTAGCGGCGATTCGCGAAGCCCTGTCGGCAGGCGAATTCTCGGTCGAGGAGTACCACCGGGAATCACCGGATGTCTTGCGCGATATCCATCCGCCGGCGATGCTCGCCTACCTGGAGGGCTTCAGCGCCGCAATTCCGGAATCGGCAACCCGCTACCCGGAGATTCACCGAACTCCCGCCATCCCCGACCCCGCCCGAGTGGGCCGCCCCCCCGGGCTTGGGCGTGACCACTGCTTCGATCAGACCCCGCTGACGACCGGCACCGTCCGGGCCGCTCTTTCCGCGGCCAATCTCGCCGTCGAGGGTGCCGAACGGTTGCTGCGCGGCCACAATCGCATCTACTGCCTCTGCCGTCCCCCGGGGCACCATGCCGGCTCGGACTTCTTCGGCGGCTTCTGCTACCTCAACAACGCCGCGCTGGCCGCTCACCGGCTATCCGGGGAGGGGACGGTCGCGATCCTCGACATCGACTACCACCACGGAAACGGAACGCAGGAGATCTTCTACGCCCGCGGCGACGTCTTCTACGCCTCAATCCACGCGCATCCCGGGTACGCCTACCCGGGCTTCAGCGGCCACGCCAAGGAAATCGGCTTCGGCGCCGGCACCGGCCACAATCACAACCGACCGCTCGGCCCGGACACCGGAGACGGCGAATTCTTGCCCGAGCTCAGCGGAGCGATTGAACGCATCGCCGATTTCCAGCCGGACTACCTGGTCGTCAGCCTGGGGACCGACATCGCCGACGGCGATCCCATCGCCGACTGGCGAGTGTCCGCCGGCGGGTTCAGCCGAGCCGGGGAAATGGTCGCCCGGATCGCCCTGCCAACCCTGGTGATCCAGGAGGGCGGCTACTCACTACGTCGCATCGGCGGCGACGTCACCGCGTTTCTAGCGGGATTCCGATAAGCGCGGACTACGCCCCGGCGGCCATCCTGGCCTTGAGTTCGGCGATCCGCGGGATACCGGTTGGGTCGACTTCGTTCAACATCGCCAGGTAGTACGACACAAAGTCCCCGAAGATCACCAACGACATCGCCTGGCTGAGTCGGTCGTCCCCCTCTGCCTCAATGAAGGTCACCGGGATTCCGGTCTCCTCAACCAGTTGCGCGCCGAACCGGCCCTGGCGCTGCGTGCGGGAGCCGTCAACCCCGGCTGTCAACACGAGCACATGCAACAGGCCGGCTGCCGCCGCCGGCAGCCCGATGCCCTGAATCGTGTTGTGGTTGAACTCGGGCAGCTCGTCGATGACCGCCCACTGCTCAGCGTTCTCGTTGAACTGCGCCTTCCAACGGCCCGCCAGCGGCCCCAGGACCGCCGATCCCACCACGACCGGGATCCGTCCGGCCAGCGAGCGCGCCAGTTGCTTGGCCGGGTTGTCGGCTTCGGGCACGTCCGCGTCGAATCTGCGAACCTGCTCCGCCGCGAACCCCGGCAGTCGCTCCGCCGAATCCGTCATACCATCCACCAGCCCGCAAGCCCGCATGATTCCGAGGAGGAGCATCATCGACTCCGCCATCGCCGCCCGGGGCATTCCCCGGGTCTGGATTCGCCCGGCGGGCCCGTCGATCTCGTCCAACAACCGCCCCCCACCCCCCAGCGCCACCAGCTTCGCCCCTCGATCCGTGGCATCTCGAAACGCCGCCAGCGTCTCCCCGGTTGTGCCCGAGTAGCTGGAGAGGATAACCAGGGTTCGGTCATCCACAAAGGCCGGTAATTTATAGTTCCTCACGACCTGCATCGGCACCGGCAAACGGTCCTGCACGATCGCCCGGACCAGGTCGGCGCCCATTGCCGAGCCGCCCATCCCGGCCACAACCACCGCCCGCACATCCGTGTAGCCATCCGGAATGGCCACCTCGATTCCCCGGCGCCAACCCTGCTCACACTGGTCCGGAATGGCCTGCAGGTAGGCCAGCATGCCCTCCCCGTCCAATCGTTCCCGCACCTCCGGGTCGTCGAGCGACACCGTCGCCACTAGGGAATCTCCACGCCCGCGGCCTGCGCCCCGACACTCAATAGCTTCTGGACCCTATCCCGTGAAGTGGTCTCGGTGTACACCCGCAGCAGCGCCTCAGTGCCCGAGAACCGGATCAGTAGCCAGCTTCCGTCGGTCAGCTTCACCTTGTGCCCGTCGTCGGTCAGCAAGCCAACCACGTCGGCACCGTCCAGGGCGTCCGGTCTAAACGCCGCGACGCGATCCTCGATTTGGCCCCGGTTTTCGGCCGGGAAGCGCAGGTCCAGGCGGGCATAGTGGTACTCACGGCCCAACTTCTCAAATAACTGTTCCACCAGGGCGGTGGGTGTCTTGCCGGTCCTGGCCATGAAATCAAGAAACATCAGGCCCGAGTAGATCCCATCGCGCTCCGGCATGTGGCTGCCAATCACATACCCGCCGCTCTCCTCCCCACCCATCATCGCTCCCACCTCAAGCATTTTCGGGGCCACGTACTTCATGCCGACACCGGTCTCATGGACGTCCACGCCGTACAGTTCCCCCAGCCGGTCCAGCATCGAACTGGTGGTCACCGTCCGCACGATGGGTCCCGGCGACGGCGAGAACTCCAGCAGGTAGTAGGCCAGCAGCGACATCACCCGCAACTGATCGACAAACTCCCCGTTTTCATCAACGATTCCAAGCCGGTCGGCGTCACCGTCGTGCACGATGCCGACCGCTGCGGGCCCCTCCCTCACCGCCGCGCTGAGGGCGTCGGTGTAGGGCGGAATCGGCTCCGGCCGCGCGATTCCCGGAAATCTCGGGTTGTGCTCCTGCCGGATCGTCACCAGATCGACCTCGCTGCCCTCCAGCAGGCGATCGACGTACCCGGCGCCCGCGCCGAACATCGAATCGACCACCACCCGCATATCGGCGGCCCTGATTCGCGCCAGGTCCAGGTTCGCGCGGACGCCGTCCAGGTACGGCGCCGCCGCTTCCAGGTCTTCCACCAGGCCATCCCGTCGGGCCTGGTCGATCGGTACGGAATTGACCTCGTCCGTTGCCGCCGGAATCGCCGCCTCCATCCGGGTGAGATTCTCGGGCGCCACCGCCGCGCCGGTTTCCGTGCGAACTTTGATGCCGTTGTCCGACGGTGGATTGTGGCTGGCGGTCACGATGATCCCGCCGGCGGCGCCCACCTTCGAGATCATGAAGGCGATCGTCGGTGTCGGCGTCGGCTCCACGGTGAGAAACGACTTGATCCCGTTGGCGGCGAACACCTCGCAGACGGTTTCCGCGAAGCGATCCGACCCGAAACGTCGGTCGTAGCCAACCACCAGGCCACGCTCGTGGTTCCAGTGCTGCCGGGCGAAGATCGCCACGCCCTGGGCGACGCGGCGCACGTTGGCGAACGTGTACTCGTCTGCGATACCGGCCCGCCAGCCGTCGGTTCCGAATCTGAGATCCATCGATGCGTTCACCAGTTCACCTGTTCCAGACACTAGACACTCGGGCGGGCATGGCTTTGCCGGCTATTGGGTAATACCGATCCGTTCACGGGGTCAAACAAGGCTCTTCGCGTATTCAACGGCGTCCTCGACACTTTGTTCCAGGGGAATCCGCGGCGCCCAACCGGTCGCCGTGCACAGCTTCGTGTTGTCCCCAAGCACCAGCGGCGCGTCGGTAGGTCGCTCGCGATCGGGGTCGATGCGTAGCTCAATCTCGACTTCACCCGTCGCCAGCGCCATTTCCACGACCTCCCGGACGGGAACTGCTTTCCCCGAACACACGTTGTACGCCTCGCCCGACTCCCCCCGATCCATCAGGAGTTGATAGGCGCGCACCACGTCGCGGACATCGGTGAAATCCCGCCGCGCGGAAAGATCGCCGAGTTCCACCACCGGCTCCCCTCTTCCGCTGTTCACCTCCGCCACCTTGCGCGCCACCCGACCCAGCAAGAACCCGGCCGACTGCCCGGGACCGATGTGGTTGAACGACCTGGTGCGGACGATATCCGTGCCGCGCCCAAGGAAATACTGCCTCGCCATCAAATCCTGCGCGGCTTTGCTCACCGCGTACGGGTCAACCGGCTCCAGCGGATGATCCTCGGTTATCGGGCAGTCCGCCTCGCGGACGACGCCGTATTCGGCCGCCGAGCCGACCACCAGGACCCGGCTGTCTGGGCAGCCGGCGACTACGGCTTCAAGAAGATTCAGCTGCCCCAGGATGTTCACTTCATACGCCGGCCGGGGATCTCCCCAGGTGTCTCCAACCTCCGCGATGCCGGCAATGTGATAGATCCGGTCCGGCTTGACGGCATCGACAAGCCCGTTGACGGCTTCGACGTCGAGGAGATCACAGACGATGACGTGGTCCGCCGGCAGCGGTTGTTCACGCTCGGACTCCGCCGCGATCACGCTCCCGAACGTCTCCCGGCTGCCATCAGCGACCAGCAACCTTCCGAGATGCTGGCCGACGAAACCGCCGAGCCCGGTGATCAAAACCCGTTCCATCGGCCCCTTTGCCAATTGGCGCCCGCCTGATCGGACAGCAGAGCGGTAGGCAAGACGCTTTTCCTCACCGCCCCGTGGAAGACAGGGCCAATTATAGGCTTGCGCCCCGGTTCACAAGGTCAGGTGAATCGCCGGCGTCGGAGCGCCATCTGGCAGAGGCTCACAAAACGGGTTATCCGGTCCTGCGCGGGTGTTGGTGGGGCGATAAATTGGCTACGCACGAGGAACGATGCCATCCTTCCGTCTCCCACCTGATTGACACCGATAATCCGGATCGGCATGCTCATGATGTCCGGCCCCGTCGGTTCCTCGTCCTCGTCCTCGCCCTCCAGTCCAAGATCCGGTAGCTCTTCAATCACGTCGCCCAGCGGATTCTCAAAGTCGAGCGGGAACTCCAACCAGTACTTCACCGACGGGGATTCCTTGCTGGTCGGGACATTTCGCACGACAGTGAACCGGGCCCCCCCGGCGCTGAGGTTGGTGATCTCCGCCTCCAATTCCTCCGTCACGCTCGGATCATCCGCGGGCTGCACATGGACCACGCATTCGGGGATACGAATCTCGACCCGGAAGTTCTCCCGGAACTGCACCCTCCGCACCGTCTCCGGACGGACCAGTTTCAGCACCTCGACCGGGATGAATTCCCGCGCCAGAACCGTCGCCGTCCCCATATAGCGGGCGCCGCTGACCAGCGAACTCACGGTTATCTCGCTGCCGATCCCGACGTGCACGGCCGCTCCCTTGTAGGTCGGTACGGCAACGTACATCTCGCTCTCATCCAGGTCCTGAATCTGGCTGGGGTAGGTCCGCGGGTTCCCCTCATCCAACACGATGAGTTCCAACCGCTGGCCGATCTCGAAGATCTCAGCGTACTCGGGCCTGACATCCCATTTGGGACTAGATTTGGCCATTACGCTCCTTCAATACCGGAGATCCGGCCGCGGCGGCCGGCCTCCGACAGCCGCCCCGACTCGCCGAGCGGTACCTGGAGGACTCTGGCCGATACTCGTCAACTCTCGATGTCATCGTCCTGACGAATCCGAAAAGATTGTGCGCCCCCCGCGCAAGCCAGCAGACAAATCCTAGCGCCGGATCGGCGATCCCGCGCGGCGCCTACGGATACACGAGGTACTGGGACTGTACCCAGCCGCGGCCGGTGAGTTCGACCCATTCGATGTCGTCGATCACCTGCGAGGCGCCGGGGAGTTCCACCTCGGTCTCGTGCGGAATAACTTCCAACACCGCCGAGTCGGTGCTCGGCTCGGTACGGGCGTTGAGACCCTCATCGGCGTTGATCGTAGCTACTACCCCGCCGGTCGATTCACCCGGCGTCGGGGTCAGCGTCGGACGAGGGGTAGGCGTTGACGTTGGCTCCGGAACCGGGGTAACCGTCGGTGTCGGTATCGGCGTGGGGGTGGCGGCGGCCGGGGCAGGCACCACCGCCGCCGGGGCCGCCGGAGCCGGGGCGTCCATCTCGGCGCGCATCGACTGGTAGGCATTCTCAAGATCTGACACCCGGGCGCTGAGTTCCTGCATCTCGGAGTCCTCACATCCGGCCAGCGATACCACTGCGACCGCAACCAGAGCGACAGCAAAAACCTTCACGAATTCCACATTCCTTTGCTATTTCACGCGCAACCGAAAAGTCGCCCATAGCATACCGTCCCGAGCCCGGTGGGCTCCCTCGACTGCTCCCCCATGTCGCGCGAAGCGCCCGCAACCGTTGGGCACATCGACATCATTCGTGCTAGACAAACCACGATCTCCGTCGTTCCATCGATTTCTGGAAACTCTCCCGAAACCAGGCAAGTGAGGGCCCGTTTGCCGCCGACACCAATAGCGCGTCTCCTGGGTGCCCACGTCAGTGCCGGTCAGACTAACCACTTCGGCATCGACCGGGCCCGCGAGTTGGGCATCAACTGCGCCCAGATCTTTGGCACAAACAAGGTGCAATGGAAGCCACGGGCGTACCGGGAGGACCAGGTGGCTTCCTTCCGTTCGGCCCGCGCGGCCGCCGGCATCGCCCCCATCTTTTCCCACGGAATCTACCTGATCAATCTCGGGGCCCGGTTAGCCAACCCGGCTGTGTACGAGAAGTCGATCCTGGCCGTGGCCGCGGGTCTGAAGATCTGCGATCTGCTTGGACTTGATGGGCTGATCTTCCACCTCGGCAGCAACTACGGCCAGGGCATCAGTGGCGTACTCGACTCGGTGGTGGCAGGGCTGACCCGAGCACGGGACCTGGCCGAATGCGAAGTTCCCCTCGTGCTCGAGAACTCCGCCGGTAGCGAGCGGGTCATCGGTGGCCGCTTCACTGATTTCGAGGCGATCATCACCGAACTCCACGGTGACCCACGCATCCAGATCTGCATCGACACTGCCCACGCTTTCGCGTTCGGCTACGATCTGACGGATCCCGAGGGAACCGAACAGTTGGTCGCCGAGATCGACGCCGCCATCGGTTTCGAACGTGTATCCGTCATCCATCTCAATGACTCCAAGGTTGAGTGCGGCGGAGCGCTCGACCGGCACGCCAACCTCGGGGAAGGGCACATCGGGTACCGGGGCCTGGCCGGGGTGCTGGACCATCCGAAGATCAGGAATCTCCCGATCATCATGGAAACCCCGGGATTCGACGGCAACGGGCCCGACCGCGGCAACGTCGAGATAATGCGGTCGCTGGCCGGTGAATTGGATGTCGAGCCGGAGATTCTGGCGCGGAGAGCCCGGCGACGGGCATCATACCGACGACGGCGGGCAGAACGGGCCGCCAGCCGGAAGGCATCGAAATCGCGCGGCACGTCGGCCAGTCGCCGCGGCAAAGGAGCTCTGTGAAATTGAAGTTTGACCTTGTCGCGGTCGATCTGGATGGTACTTTGCTGGGAGCAGACAACCAGGTCAGCGCCCGGGTGGCGGAGGCGATCGGGGCTGTCCAGGACCAAGGCGTGAAAGTGACCATCGCCACCGGTCGAATGTTTGTGAGCGCCCGCCGCTTCGCCGAGCAGTTCAATATCGAGACGCCCATCATCTGCTACCAGGGGGCGCAGGTCCGCATGCCGACCACCGGCGAAACAATCTCCGAAACGCTCGTCCCCATGGACATCGCCGGTCGCGTAATCGAGTACTGCCGCGGCAACGGCTATCACATCAACGCCTTCCGCGGCGACGGGGTCTTCATGGAAGAGCTAACCCCGGCCGGCGAGTTCTACCTCGGTCTTTCCGGAGTAGAAGGCACCGTGGTCGGGAATCTGTCCGAATGGCTACCGGGCGATGTCCTGAAACTCGTCATCGTCACCGACGAACCGACGACAGTTGCGATCATCGACGATCTCCGGGGG
>CAYYTN010000084.1:717-9535 GCA_964474495.1 uncultured Chloroflexota bacterium | reverse complement strand
TGGATTCCGGGGCCTGGGCCGGCGCGGCCACGACCGCCGGGGGAGGTGTTTCGCCGCGGGATTCGACGGGCACGATGGCGGGCGGCGGTGCCCCGGCGGGGACCGGCTTTTCGGAATCGTGCGCGCCGGCGGGGTGGGCGCCTTCGATTTCCGCCAGGCGATCGGCGACGCTGGTGACGCCCAGGATCAGCCGGGCGCGAGTTTGCTGGAGCGCTTCGACGGAGCCGAGGGTGCCGTCGATGGCCCGATCGATGGCGGTCAGCACCGCTTCGAGGGAGTCGCCGGCGCGCTCGCGCTGCAATTGCTGCAGGCTTTCGACGAGCCGCTGGTTCCCCGTCCGGAGTTCTTCCAGTTCGCGGTCAAAGTCGCCCTCGACCGGGTTTTGCTCAAGTTGAGACAAAGCGGATGGACTGTCCATTCCAGATTTCCGACCCTGGCTCCCCATGTAGATGCTACTCCGAAGAGTCAAATCCAGATTGATAGTGGTGCACGTTGTTCACCGTGTCACCCATTTTGGGCCCGTCTGTAATGATTCTGTAAGAGGTTTGGCCGGAGACGGAGCACTCAGCCAGACGAAGGGAGAAGAACGCGAGCGGCCAGCCGGGTGGTCGCCGGACCTGGATCGGCCCGGTGGGTGGGATGCCCCGGAGGCTGGCGGCGGCGATAGGAACCGGTTGGCGGGCGTCGGGCCAGTTTGCCGGCCCGGGACGGCACTGAGGTCCGGCGTCGGGTGGGAATGGGCAACGGTGCCGCGATTTCGGGATACGACCGGTCCACGGATTCGTTCGTGCGAGGTGATGCGGTTGTTGGTGCCGAGAGCCAGAATCGAACTGGCGACACATGGATTTTCAGTCCACTGCTCTACCGACTGAGCTATCTCGGCCTGCCGGGGCGGTTACTCGCCGGCGATTCGCGCCCCGGGCTGGTGGGCGATGCAGGGTTCGAACCTGCGACCCCTACGGTGTAAACGTAGTGCTCTATCCAGCTGAGCTAATCGCCCCACGGCGGCCAAGAAGTCTACCTGATTGCCGCCGCTACGCGCCCGTACCGCCCCTAGATCGGGGAGTACGGTCGCTTTGCCGGCCGGTTGCTAGGGAGCGGTTGTGCTGGACGATTCGCCCGCGTCCAGGAAGACCGGCAAACCACTGCCCGGGCTGATGGGCACGTAGATGATGTTGCCGCCTTCCATGTTGGCCAGGCTCTCGATGTACTGGAACTAGAGGAACTCCGGCGTCAGCGTCTCGTTGATGAGTGCCTGGGCGTCCCGCTGACCAGCTGCCTCCGCACGACGGCGATTGGCTTCCTGCTCGGCTTCTTCTACGCGGAAGGCGCGTTCCTGAATGGATTGCTCGGCGGCGAGTTTGAGCTCGATGGCCTGTCGAATCTGCGACGGGAGCGTGATGTCGCGCAGCAGAACCTGCTCGGTGACGATGCCGCGAGCTTCGAGATCCCGAATCAGGTTGGACAAGATCAGATCGCCAACGGTGGCCCGCGCGACGGTGTAGAGGTCCTCAGCGCTGTACTGGGCGACTACGTCACGGATGGCGCCCCGGATTGCCGGCAGCAGGACGACGCTCTGGTACTGGGGCCCCAGATCCCGGAACACGGCGGGCGCCGTAGGGAAGTCCAGGCGGAACAGGACGGTGAGGTCCACGCCGACCGTCAGACCTTCGGATG
The DNA here is from genome assembly GCA_964474495.1 of uncultured Chloroflexota bacterium. GTDB lineage: Bacteria > Chloroflexota > UBA11872 > UBA11872 > VXNJ01 > JASLPR01. The sequence continues at coordinate 7,858 of CAYYTN010000084.1, read as the reverse complement.
TCAGCGTGTTTACCGTGCCACCGGCGAGCGCGCCAACATCCTCGGAAGCGGAGCTCATGGTGAATTGCTGGGTCCGGACGTTCATGGTCTCCATGCTGGCCCAGGGGAGCTTGAACAGCAGTCCAGACGGGCGGGGATTGAGATCCACTTCTCCGAAGGTGTGAATGACCCCGACCTGGCCGGCGCCGACGATACGGATGCTAAAGATGGCCAACAGCCCGACTATCGCGACGATTACCACCACGATTCCCAGGGCCGCGGAGCCAGTGCGCGATTGTGCCATTCAGTTTCCTCCTGTGAGACGACCGGAGGAGTAGCTCGAACTCCGGCTGTGCGTGGATGTGTCTGTAACGATGATTACTTCCAACGTGTTGATAGTACCACCGGAGCGGGAGAGTCGGGCCAGGAATTGGCCGTGCCCCGGTATAATTCTTTCCCCGTGGGGCCGGTGGCCTCGCAACCGACACGTCGCAGCGGCCAAACCCCGGCCGATTGTGGCTCGAACTCACGGGAGATTGCTTTGCAGGATTTCAAACGACGGGTTGGGGCGGGGTACTCGCGACGCGGTCTGCTGATCGCCGGCCCGGGCCTGGTGGCGGCGTTGCTGGCGGCCTGTGGCGGCGAGCCGGAACCCTCGGCATCGTCCCCGGCAACGACCGAGCCGGGCGCGAAGGATAGCGCGGTGCCCGGGGCGGGAACGCCGTCCTCGCCGGTCGAAGCGCCGTCGCCGGGCGGATCGACCGGTGGGAAGCCGGCGGAGGCGTCGGACCCCGCGTCTGCCGAACCGGCGGCGACGGCGACGCCGGGCCTGCTGGCCGATTTGCCGCCGCTGGAGGGGTATGGCTTCCAGGCTCACATGTACAACCAGGACCGCGAGGCGATAACCCAACTTGCGGTGGGGGCCGGGTTCAACTGGCTGAAGCAGCAGATCTGGTGGAAGTTCACGGAGCCGATCGAGAAGGGCGGCTACGACTGGGCGGAGCTGGACAAGGTGGTGGGGGCGGTGGCGGCGGCGGGACTGAAGCTGATGCTGAGCGTGGTGCAGGCGCCGGGCTGGACGCTGGGCGGCCGGGAACACGGCCCGCCGGAGGACCCGAACGATTTCAAGGATTTCATGGCGGCGCTGGCGAATCGCTATTTCGGCCGGGTGCAGGCCTACGAAATCTGGAACGAGACGAATTTTGCCCGGGAATGGGGGGTGCTGGATGACGGTGCCTACCGCGCCTATGGCGAGCTGCTGAAGGCCGGCTACGAGGGCGTGAAGGGGGTGGACCCGGATGCGACGGTGGTGTTTGGCGCGCCGACTCCGACCGGGGTGGCGGACCCGAATATCGCGATGGACGACGCGGTGTACCTGGAGCGGGTCTACGCGGCGATGCCCGAGATTGGCGACTACTACGATGCGATGGGCGCGCATCCACCGGGCTACAACAACGCCCCCGACCAGCCGTTTGGAGCGGAGCGCGGCGAGGGCTGGAACGGGCACAACTCGTTCTATTTCCTGCGGTTCACCGACTATCGCCGGATCATGGAGGAGAACGGCGACGGTGATAAGCCGATCTGGTTCACGGAATTCGGCTGGAGTACGAGAAACGAGGCGGAGGGCTACGGGTACGGCAAGGACAACACGGAGGATGACCAGGCGAAGTTCTTGCTGGCCGCCTACGAGTTGATCCGGCGGGACTATCCCTACGTGACCCACATGTTCGTCTGGAACTTGAATTTCCAGATGGTTGTCGGGCCGGAGGACGAGAAGTATCCGTTTGGGGTCGTGCGGAGCGATGGCAGTCCGCGCCCGGCGTACCTGGTGTTGCAGGCGATGGAGGAGGGGCTCTAGGGCGGGCCGGATCGGGCCGGGTTCGCCTCGGCCGGCGGCCCGGCGCGGACGGCGACCGGCGGGCCGGATTCGCAACGCGGCCGGATTCGGGGCAGAATCTGGCCCCGGGACCGCCCGGGCACGTTCCGGAGGGAGTCGCTGTTGGCTGGCAAACGGGTCGGATTCATCGGCGTGGGGATAATGGGTGGGGGGATGGTGCGGAACGTGCTCAAGGGTGGGTATGAGGTGAGCGCCTACGACCCGAATCCGGAGGCGCTGGCGGCGGCGGTGGAAGCGGGGGCGCGCGGGGCGACTTCGGTGGCGGACGCGGTGGCCGGGGTGGACTTTGTGCAAGTGGTGGTGCCGGGGCCGCGGGAGGTGGAGGCGGTCGCCTTCGGCCCGGACGGCGCGGCGGCGGCGATGCCGAAGAGCGCGATCTTCATTCAACATGCCACGATCGATCCGGCGACGATGCAGAGCGTCGCGGCGCGCCTGGCCGACATGGGGATCCGCTGCCTGGACGCGCCCTGCCTGCGCTCGCCGAAGGACGCGGCGGCGGGCACGCTGGGCTTCCCGGTGGGGGGCGACCCGGCGACGCTGGCAGCGGCGCGCGAATTGCTGCTGTGCTGCGCGGATACGATCTACGAGACGGGCGCGGTCGGGACGGGCTCGGCGCTGAAACTGGTGAACAACACGCTGAACCTGACGATCCTGTGCGCGGCGGCGGAGGCGGTGACGTTGGGAGTGAAGTCGGGGCTGGAGCTGGACATGATGGTGGAGGCGTTCTATCACACGCCGGCGCGGGCGAAGCACTTTGTGACGCAGCGGCCGACGTGGGAGAAGCGCGACTTCACGCCGGGGTTCATGACGCTGCTGGCGCACAAGGACATCCGCCTGACGATGCAGCACGCGGCCAGCCTGGAGGTGCCGATGACCACGAGCGCGGCGGCGTATGCGCTGCTGGCGCTGACGGAGGGGCAGGGCTACGGACGGGATTCGCAGACATCGGTGCTGAAGTTGATCGAAGCGGCGGCCGGCGTCGAGGTGAAGTCCGAGAGCGGGCGGTTGCTGGCGGTGCTGGATGAAGGGGAGAATGCCTGACCCTTCAACAAAGGTAAGAAGCGGGAATGTCGCGGGCGCAATGCTCGCTCCAACAACAGGGAGAAGATAGGAATGGCTGGTAAGCAGGTTGGTTTCATCGGTGTGGGGATCATGGGCGGCGGGATGGTCCGGAACGTGCTGAAGGGCGGGTTCGACGTCAAGGTGTTTGACATGAACCCGGATGCGGTGGCGGAGATCGTGGCCGAGGGCGCGACGGCGGCTACTTCGGCGGCCGACGCGGCGGATGGCGCTGACTTCATCCAGGTGGTCGTGCCGGGTCCGCGGGACGTGGAGGCGGTTGTCTTCGGCGAGGGCGGGGTGGCGGAGACGGCCCGCGAAGGGGCGATCGTGATCCAGCACGCGACGATCGACCCGTCGACGATGCAGAACGTGGCGGCGGGGCTGGCGGAGAAGGGCGTCAAGACGCTGGACGCGCCGCTGCTGCGGACGCCGGCGCACGCGGCCTCGGGCAACCTGGGCTTCCCGGTGGGCGGCGACAAGGCAGTGCTGGAAGAGGCGCGGGAGTTGCTGATGACCGTCGGCGACACGATCTACGAGACCGGCGAAATCGGCACGGGATCGGCGCTGAAGCTGGTGAACAACATGCTCAACATCACGATCCTGTGCGCGGCCTGTGAGGCGGTGACGCTGGGCGTGAAGTCGGGGCTGAAATTGGACATGATGCTGGAGGCCTTCTATCACACGCCGGCCCGGGCGCGGCACTTCGAGATGATTCCGGGCACGTGGGAATCGCGCGATTTCACTCCCGGGTTCATGACGCTGCTGGGCCACAAGGACATCCGCCTGGCCGTGCAGCACGCGGCCGATGTCAGCGTGCCGGTGAACGTTTCGTCGGCGGCCTACTCGCTGATGGCGATGACCGAAGGCCAGGGCTTCGGCCGGGACTCGTTCACTTCCGTGATGAAGCTGATCGAAGCGGCGGCCGGCGTGGAGGTGCAGTCGGAGAGCGGCAAGATCCTCGCCGAGCACCGGTACTAGCGGGATGGCGAATGAGCGGATCGGAATCGGATTCATCGGCGCGGGCGGAATCGTGCGCCAGCGTCACGCCCCCGGTTTGAAGAAGATTGACGGGGTCGAGTTCGTGGCGGTGGCGAATCGCTCGAAGGAATCGGGCGAGCGCGCCGCGGCGGAGTTTGGCATCGCGTCGGTCTACGAAGACTGGCGGGACGTGATCGCCGATCCGCTGGTGGATGTGGTGCTGGTGGGCACGTGGCCGTACAAGCACAGCGAGTATTCACTGGCGGCGCTGGCCGGGGGCAAGCATGTCTTCTGCCAGGCGCGGCTGGCGATGGACGCGGCGGATGGCCGGGCGATGGCCCAGGCGGCGGCCGGCAGCGGCCTGACGACGATGGTGTGTCCGCCACCGCACGGGATGCACGCCGAGGCAACGATTATGCGGCTGGTCAGGGAGGGCGTGCTGGGCGAGTTGCGCAACATAATGGTGCGCGGCCTGGGCGCGGACCAGATCGACCCGGATGCGCCGCTGCACTGGCGGCAGAGCGCGGAGTACTCGGGCCTCCACACCGGGCCGTTGGGAATCCTGATGGAAGTGACCGGGCGCTGGTTCGACTACCCGGTCAGGGTCCAGGCGCGGCAGGCGACCCACGTGACCGAGCGGCCGCTGCCGGACGGCTCGGGGATGGCGCGGGTGGAGCGGCCGGACGCGGTCAGCGTGCTGGGTGAACTGGAAAACGGCGGGCAGTTCAGCCTGATTCTCAGCGGTGTTTCCGGCGGCGGGGGCGCGACGACCATCGAGGCCTTCGGCACGGAGGGCAGCCTGCGGATCACGCTGGACGCGGGCGCGGAGACCGGCACGCTGCTGCTGGCGACGGCCCCGGACTGGGCGCCGGCGGAGGTGGAGATCGATCCCGCCGAGGCCGGCGGCTGGCGGGTGGAGGAGGAGTTCATCCAGGCGATCCGCGAGGGCCGTAGCGGCAATCCCTCCTGGGAGGAATCGGTGCGCTACATGGAATTCGTGGAGGCGGTCGATATCGCGGCGCGGACGGGACAGGTGGTCGCCCTGAAGGACGTGTAACCGGTGGCGATCGCGACTAGCGTGGAGGACCGCTGGGTCGATGCCGGCGGGTTGCGGACGCGCTACTGGGACGTGGGCGAGGGGCCGCCGGTGGTGCTGCTGCACGGAATCGGCGCGCATGCCGGCTTCTGGCGGGCGGCGATCCCGGGCCTGGCGGAACACTACCGACTGCTGGTTCCGGATATGTGCGGGTTCGGCCGGTCGCAGCGCCCGCCGGTGGTGTCGCGAACCGCGTTTGGCGATTGGCTGGCCGGCTTCATTCGGGCGCTGGATGTCGGCCCCTGCGCGGCGGTGGGTAACTCGATGGGCGGCGGGGTGGTGCTGGCGACGGCGCTGGATCACCCGGAATGCGTGGACCGGATCGTGTTGAGCGACTCGACCTCGCTGGGCCGCAAGGTGATGTTCACGATGCGGCTATTGACGATCCCGCTGGTCGGCGAACTGCTCCTGCGCAATAGCGTGGCGGCGGTGCGGCGGATGCTCGCGATGCTGGCGGCCGGCACGGACTGGATCTGGGACGGACTGCTGGAGGAGACGGTGGAAATGGGGGAGGCGCCGGGGGCGCAGGCGTTCTTCCTGGAGGCGCTGCGCTGGGGGGTGAGCTTCTTTGGCGGGTTCAAGGACGCGGTCGTGGTGCTGGACGAACTGGGCGATCTGGGGATTCCGGTGCAGGTGATCTGGGGGCGCGAGGATCCGCTGTTCCCTCTGAGCGATGCCGAGGCGGCGCTGCCGCTGTTCCGGGACGCCCGGCTAGACGTGATCGATGGCTGCGGGCACATGCCGCACATGGAGCGGCCGGACGAGTTCAACCGCCTGGTGATGGAGTTCTTGTCGGGGGGCGGGGTGGCGGACTAGGCGAAGGTGGCCTGGCTGGCGGCGGCGGCCTCGGAGGCCCAATCGCGATCGTCGCCGCCGGCGGTGAAGAAGCTGACACCATCGGCGCCGGCGGCTTCCACGCCGGCCACCGTTTCGGCGACGGCGTCGTCTTCGACGATCGGGACGAGTTGGGTGGCATCGTCGAGCAGGGCGGCGGCGCGGCGGGGTTCGGCGGCGACCGCGCCGGGCGCGAAGCCGCGGGCCAGCTGCCGGCGGCTGGTGGCATCGCTCTCGGCGGCGAGACCGCAGAACTCCAGGACGGCGCGGACCAGGCGGGCCTCTTCGGCGTCGTCGGCGACCGGGACCCGGCCGATCAACGAGCAGATCTCGGTGGCCAGCACGGACTCCCAACCGTCGAAGCGGTAGATCATCGGGGAGACCACCGACAGATGTTCGCGGAGGCGGGTGTAGTCCTGGCCGACCAGGCGGGCGAAGGCCGGCGAGTAGAGATAGGCGCCGAGTTGCTTGCCGGCCTCGCCGGCGAGGCCGGCGTTTTCGGCGACGAATTCGGTGATGAAGTCGGCGCGGAACGCGAACCAGTCGGCCGCGCCCGGGTTCTCGGCCCAAACCCCTTCGCGCGATGCCGGGTCGGACAGCCGTTCCCACCCGGCCAGGGTGCCGAGGATTTCGTGACCGAATCGTCGGGTGTCCTCGCGCATGCGGTCGAAGTCGAAGCCGAGTCGCCGGGCTTCTTCGCCGGTTTCGGGCCGGAAACAGGTCAGGAAGGCTTCGATCCCTGACGAAGGCGCGGCGAAGCGGATGCCGTCCAGGTAGAAGCCGTCGACGTCGGGAATCGCGAGGGCCTCGCGGACGGTCTCCAGGTGACGGTCGCGCATCGAGCGCAGCCCCGGGGAGCCGGAGCGAAACCACATGCGGGGGACACCGTAGACGTCGTGGGCGAGGACATCGCCGGCGCCGCGTGGGACCGGGAAAGTGGCGGTGCAGACCCAGACGTTCAGCCCGGCGGCTTTGGAGACGCGCGCCAATTCGGGATCGAGCGGGATCACGACGGTGTCGAATCCCAGCGCGGCCAGTTCGGCGGCGCGGGCGGCGGGATCGGCGGCGGGCTGGTCGTAAATGGCGAAACGCGGGGTGGCCACGGTTGTTCCTTCGGCTATTCGGTGGGCGGGTAGAGGTTATTCGCCCGGCGGACCGGGGCCAAGTCGCGCCATGGCTGCGGAAGTGACCGGCGGGCGCGCGTGGGCGGCTTCGTGGACCCGGTAGACGCGCTGCCCGTCTTCGGGATTGCGGGCATCGAAGGCGACGAAGACCAGTTCGAACCGGGTGGGATC
>CAYYTN010000084.1:238-693 GCA_964474495.1 uncultured Chloroflexota bacterium | reverse complement strand
GGTGGCGGCGGGGAGGCGGGCGAGGTCGCGGGTCGGGATGTGCAGGTGGGTCACACCGAGAGAGCGGAGCATCGCGCCGTCGAGGGCAGACCAGGTGTCGAGGAAATCGGGGCCGGGGAAGGGGGCGTCGCGGTTCCAGTCGGTGCTGGTGAACACGCCGTAGCGTCCGGTGGCGATGGTCAGGGCGGCCGGCGTCGGCGAGAGGATGCGGGAATCGTGCGGCAGATTGGCGGTGATCCAGTCGTAGGCCGGCCGGGCGCGAGCGGGGGGCGGGGGGTGCCAGTCGATGCCGGCGACGGTGTTGCGGACGGCGGGTACCAGGCGCGGCAGGGCGGTGGTGACGGCGACAAACAGGACCAGAGCGACGGCTATGGCCATGGCGGGCCGGCGCGGCGGGCGGCGCAGGCCGGTATGCGTGCCGATGACGAGGGCGAGGACGGTGAAGAAACCGGAGT
>CAYYTN010000084.1:0-211 GCA_964474495.1 uncultured Chloroflexota bacterium | reverse complement strand
GGTCGCGTCGCGGTCGGGGTTGAAGGCGAAAAGGTGCGCCAGCGCGATGCCGGTGAAGCCGGCGAGGAGCAGCGCCGACATGGTCCGATCGCGACGCAAGAACCAGAGTCCGGCGGCGAGGACGAAGAGGTGCAGCCAGGCGAGGTTGAGGCCGAGGGCCGGGTAGCCCGTTTGCGGGGATGGGGCGGGGACGCGCGGGTCGAGCAGCGAG
>CAYYTN010000083.1:6673-9796 GCA_964474495.1 uncultured Chloroflexota bacterium | reverse complement strand
TCAACGCGGTTGGAGGTCTCCGGGTCGGTTGACGCGGGCAGGCCGGGGGGCGAGCATGCAACATACCGTAAAGACCCGCCGGGACGGTCGAGGATGTCGAGCAGCTTGCCAGGTGAATTCGGAACGCCGACGGCGGCGGAGACGCGACGGGATGTGGCGCAACCGCAGGTTGGGACGAGCGTGGTGGTGTTTACGCTGCGGCCGACGGGCGGGGCGCATCCGGAGCTGGCGGTGCTGCTGGTGCGGCGCGACCGGGCCGCCTACCAGGGAAAGTGGGCGCTGCCGGGCGGCTGGGTGCACGAGGGCTACTCGCTGACCGAGTCGGCACGGTGGCAATTGGTGGACAAGACCGGCATCGAACCGGACTACCTGGAGCAGCTCTATACCTTCGGGCGGCCGGATCGGGACCCCCGCGAACACCGGATCGCGGTGACCTACTTCGCCCTGGTGCGCTGGGGCGAGCACGAACTGCGGGCCGGGCCGGGAACGAGCGCGGTGGACTGGTTTCGGGTGGATGAGACGCCCTCGCCGCTGGCCTTCGATAACGACGAGATCATCGCCTACGGACTGCGCCGGCTGCGCAACAAGGTGGATTACGCGCACCTGGCGTTTCAGTTCCTGCAACCGGAATTCACGCTGGCGGAATTGCGGACCGTCTACGAGGCGGTGCTGGGGCAGAAGGTGGACCCGCCGAACTTCCGGCGCAAGGTGGAGGCCGCCGGGACCGTGGTGCGCACCGGCGAACGGCAACAGGGCGTGCCGCACCGGCCGGCCAGCCTGTACCGGTGCGCCATCTCGATCGACGAACTGCTGGACGCGCCGCCGGCGTAGGGCGGGGCAGGGCGGGGACGATTTGCTCACGCCGCCGCCAGAGATTGTGCTAACCTATCCGTGTGGGCGTTAAGGTTCCGGCGACCTTAAGTAGGGCGCAGGGCTTTTGGGCCGGCCGCGACGGACCCGGCGGGCAAGCATCCCAGGAGCGATTCGGTGGCGATCGAGACGACCTCGGTTGAGACGACGCTGGCGGCGCTGCGCGAGCGACTGCACGGAGTGGTGCCGGATTTCGAGCTGGAGATTAAGGCGGAGCTGGCCTTCGAGATCAACCGGCTGAAGCGGGAGCGCGGGGCGGTGATTCTGGGGCACAACTACATGGAGCCGGCGCTGTATCACTCGGTCTGTGACCACGTGGGGGATTCGCTGGAGCTGAGCCGGGTGGCGGCGACGACCGAGGCCGAAATCCTGGTCTTCTGCGGCGTGCGCTTCATGGCCGAGACCGCGAAGATCCTGAGCCCGGAACGCACCGTGCTGCTGCCGGCGAAGGTGGCCGGGTGCTCGCTGGCCGAGTCGATTACCGCCGAGGACGTGCGCGAACTGAAGCGGCGCTATCCGGGGGTCCCGGTGATCGCCTATATCAACACCTACGCCGATGTGAAGGCGGAGGTGGATGTGTGCTGCACGTCCGGTAACGCGCGGCAGGTGGTGGAATCGTTCGGCGACGAGACCGTGATCTTCCTGCCGGATGAGTACCTGGCGGCGAACGTGGCGCGGGAGACGGGCAAGGAGATCATCTTCCCGACGCTGGCGCCGCCGGCGAGTGGGGGCGCCAACGGGCTGAAGTACGAAATGATCGGGTGGGGCGGGCGCTGCGAGGTCCACGAGAAATTTACCGTGGAAGACATCGAAGATGTGCGGCGACAGTTCCCGGACGTGGTGATCCTGACCCACCCCGAATGTAGCCCGGCGGTGGTGGAGGCGTCGGACTTTTCGGGTTCGACGGCGGCGATGAGCCGCTATGTCCGTGAAGTCGACGCACCGCGCTACCTGCTGCTGACCGAGTGCAGCATGGGCGACAACATCGCGGCCGAGGCGCCGGAGAAGGAAATGCTGGGGCTGTGCTCGGTGCGCTGCCCGCACATGAACGAGATCACCCTGGACCTGGTGCTGGCCTCTCTGCGGGAGACTCGCTACCAGATCGAGGTGCCGGAGGAGATTCGGGAGCGGGCGCGGGGATCGATCGATCGGATGCTCGAAATCCACTAAGGCCGCCCACGGGGTGGTTTCTCGTTTGTCTTCGACCGGCTGGTTGACGAGCACTCCGGGTCAGAGACGCGGCGCTAGGCCGCAGGTCAGATCGCGACCATCGACGCACCTTTGTTTGTCGGCTGCACCAGTGTGCCGAGCACCTTGAATCAGTAGACAGCTATGCGGCGACGCTCGTGAGGCTGAAACCCCGGCGCGGGCCCGAAGGAAGGCGGCGTGGCCGCCTAGGCGACGAGGTACTCGCGGAGGGGCTCGGCCTGGGTGGAGATGCGCAGCTTGCGCAGCGCTTCGACCTGGATCTGGCGGATGCGCTCGCGGGTGAGCCCGAAGTGGTCGCCGATCTCGTCCAACGTCAGCGGTTGCCGGCGGTTGAGCCCGAAGCGCATCTCGAGAATCTGGCGCTCGCGGTCCATCAGCACCGTCAGCGCCTGAGCGACATCTTCGCGCAGGACTGAGCTGAGGGCGCCCTCTTCGGGTGCCGGGGCCTCGGCGTCTTCGACGTAGTGCAACAGCGAGTCGTCGCCGTCACGGCCGGTGGGCATCTCCAGGGAGACCGGTGAGCGGCCGGCGCGCACGATCTCGGTGACCCGTTCCGGAGACAGGTCGACGATGGAGCCGATCTCTTCCGGGGTGGGGTCGCGGCCCAGGTCGTTGGCCATTTCGGGGACCAGGTTGCGGATTTTGCGGAGCGCTTCGACCACGTGGACCGGGAGGCGGATGGTGCGCGAGTCGTTCGACAGCGAACGGGTGATGGCCTGGCGAATCCACCAGGTGGCGTAGGTGCTGAATTTGAATCCGCGGCGGTAGTCGAAGCGCTTGACCGCCTGGATGAGGCCGATGTTGCCCTCCTGGAGCAGGTCGGTGAGCGGGAGGCCGCCGCCGGAGTAGCGTTTGGCGATGTTGACGACCAGGCGGAGGTTGGCGTTGACCAGCTTGCGCCAGGAGGCGTAGTCGCCGGATTCGATTCCCTTGGCGAGTTCGACCTCTTCGCGGCCGTTGAGAAGCGGGACCTGGTTGATGGCGTTGAGGTAAAGGCGCAGCGAGTCGCCGGTGGCGGCGTCGGAGTTGGTGCCCCGAGCGGCG
>CAYYTN010000083.1:6334-6663 GCA_964474495.1 uncultured Chloroflexota bacterium | reverse complement strand
GTCGAGGGCCAGGAATCCTGGTCGGCGTCGGAAGCCGGGAAGCCGGTCGGGGTGGGCAAGGTGCGGTGGTCGCTGGTGTCAATAGCCACGGATGATGCCTCCGGATCGGTGAAAGGGCGGTGTGCCGGGTCGCCAGTGCGGGCACTTTAGCACAATTAACACAGTTGCGCTGGTTTTAAGTGTGTAAATGAGGCGGTCGCAGGTCCAGGAGCGGCTGGTCACACCGGTGGACAGGGAGTGAGCCAGGGAAAAATGCTTGGCGGACCGGGGGGGAATTGCTAGATTCGCTTGCCGGAACTGTAAGAACTGAAGATGAACACGCGAACTAC
>CAYYTN010000083.1:2364-6324 GCA_964474495.1 uncultured Chloroflexota bacterium | reverse complement strand
CCAAAGAGGAAATACTGCGGCTGCTGCGGGGCAAGGGCCCGATGACGGCCGCGGAAGTGGCCCGCGAGACCGGGACCGTCGTGTCGGCGGCGCGTCAGCACCTGGGTCAGTTGCGCAGCGACGGGCTGGTGGAGGCGGAGGTGGTGCGCAACGGGGTGGGGCGGCCGAGTCACCGCTTTGGACTGACAGCGGCGGCGGACGCAGAGTTTCCGAAGGACTATGAGGCGCTGGCGACGGCGCTGGCGACGGCGCTGGTTACGGACCTGGCGGAACGCGGTGAGAGCGAGGTGATGAACAACGTCTTCGAGAGTCGCGAAATGGAACTGGTGGCGGCCATCCGGCCGCAACTCAAGGGGCTGAGTTTTGGCGAGAAGGTGAAGCGGATCGCGGAGTTGATGGGCGAACGCGGCTATATGACCGAGGTGCGGACGCTGGAGGATGGCTACGAATTCTCGGCGCGCAATTGCCCGATCTCGGCGGTGACGAAGTTTACGAGCGTGCCCTGCCGCTTTGAGTTGCAGGTGTTCGAGAGTCTGTTGGGAGTGCGGGTGACGCGGATGGGGTCGATGGCCCAAGGCGAGCCGGCCTGCGTGTACCGGATTCCGCGCCGGCAGGCGGTCTAGTCCGGCGGAGTCGGGGCGGTTGGCGGCGGATGGATGGATGGGTGGCGGCTAGGCGGACGGGCGGGAGTCGCCGGGGACTGACTAGGCCATAATCGCAGGAGTCTTAGCTTTGCAGAGGGCCTTTCGTGAGCGGCGAGCGCGTCTACCTGGACCACGCAGCGACTACCCCCCTGGCGCCGGCGGTGCTGGAAGCGATGCGGCCGTTCTTCGTGGAGGGCGGCTATAACCCGTCGGGCCTGCACGGCGAGTCGCGGGTGGCGCGGGATGCGCTGGAGGACGCGCGCCGGCGGGTGGCGGCGGTGCTGGGTTGCGAGCCAGGCGAGGTGGTCTTCACGGGAAGCGGCAGCGAGGGGGCGAATCTGGCGATCAAGGGCGCGGCGGACGGAGCGCGGCGCGCCGGGCGGGACCGGGTGGTGGTGACGGCGATCGAGCACCAGGCGGTGCTGGGGGCCGCCGACTACTTGCGGCGCTATCGGGATATCAAGGTGGACCTGGCCGGGGTGGACGGAGATGGGGTGGTGGACCGGGCGGAACTGGAGGGGCTGCTGGGCGCCGACGTGGCGGTGGTGAGCGTGGGCTATGCGAACAACGAGGTCGGTACGGTGCAGCGGCTGGCGGAAATGGCCGAAAACGTGCGGGCGAGTGGGGCGCTGCTGCATACCGACGCGGTGCAGGCGCCGGGGGCGCTGCCCCTGGATGTGGATGATCTGGGGGTGGATCTACTGTCGATCGCGGCCCATAAGTTCTACGGGCCCAAAGGCGTGGGGGCGCTGTATATCCGGCGGGGCGCGCGAGTGGTGCCGCAGGTGCAGGGCGGGGCGCAGGAGAAGGGCCGGCGGGCGGGGACGGAGAACGTGGCCGGAATCGTCGGGCTGGCCACGGCGCTGGAGATCGCGGATCGGAACCGGGACGCGAACGTGGCCCACAACCAGTTGCTGGCCGGGCGGCTGCGGGCGGGGCTGGCGGAGATCGACGGGGTGCGGTTCAACGGCCACCCGGAACGGCGGCTGGCTAACAACACCAGTGTTTGTATCGCCGGTGTGAAGGCGGAGGGGCTGTTGCTCCAACTGGATCGGGCCGGGCTGGCGGCATCGAGCGGGTCGGCCTGTACGTCGGCGTCGCTGGAACCGTCGCACGTGCTACTGGCGATGGGGGTGGAACCGGAACTGGCCGGCGGGAGCCTGCGGATCACGACCGGGCCGGCAAACCGGCCGGAGGACATCGACCGGCTGCTGGCGATGCTGCGCGAGGCGGTGCCGCGGCTGCGGGCCGGGTACTAGCGCGACGCGTAGTTTCTCTTCACCGGCCCGGATTGGCGCGATAGACTTGTTCTCCATGGTCGGGCGGCGCGATGTCCCCGGCGCGACGAGCACGAAACGACAGGAGCAGGCGTGTGGTAACGGTGTCGGAGTTGGCCGAACGCGAGATTCGGCAGGTGTTGGCGGGTCCCGAGAACGCGGAGAAGTTCATTCGCATCCAGGTGACCAGCGGCGGCTGCGCGGGCTACAACTACGATGTGGTGCTGGACAATGCGACCGGCGCGAAAGACGAGACGGTGGAGGGGGACGGCTACCGGGTGGTCTTTGACGAGTTCACGCGGGTGCTGATTGACGGCTCGCAGCTGGACTTCAATGACGGCCTGATCGGGCGCGGGTTCACGCTGGAGAATCCGAACGCGGTGGTGACCTGCGGCTGCGGGACATCGTTCAACGTAAAGCCACGACGCTCGCCGCTGAAGAACATGCGGCCGGCGCCGACGGCGCCGGCCGAGTAGCGCCCGGAACCTGACGATGCGTCGCGGGAGTTGGGCGCGGTGCGGCATGGGCGCGAGCCACGTGGCGGCGATCCGATGAGCGCGGGGGCGCCTCTGACCGACGCGTTGGGCCGGCCGCTGCGCGATCTGCGGATTTCGCTGACGGATCGCTGCAATTTCCGCTGCCACTACTGCATGCCGGCGGAGGTCTTTGGCGAGCACTACGAGTTCCTGCCAAGGGAAGAACTGCTGACGTTCGAGGAGATCGAACGGCTGGCGCGGGTACTGGTGGGCTTCGGGGTGAAGAAGATCCGGCTGACCGGCGGGGAGCCGCTGCTACGGCGGGATGTGGCCGGTTTGGTGGAGCGGCTGGCCGGGATCGAGGGGGTGGAGGACATCGCGCTAACGACCAACGGCTACCTGCTGGAACGGCACGCGCGAGATTTGCGGACGGCGGGGTTGCACCGGCTGACGATTAGCCTGGACAGCATGGACGATGGAGTGTTTCGGGCGATGAACGGTCGGGACTACTCGCTGGACAAGGTGTTGGGCGGGATCGCGGCGGCGACGGCGGCCGGTTTCGAGTCGCTGAAGATCAACTGCGTGGTGCAGCGCGGCGCGAACGATCACACCATTGTGGACCTGGCGCGGCATTTCAAGGGCACGGGTCACATCGTGCGGTTTATCGAGTTCATGGACGTGGGGACGCGAAACGAGTGGGAGTTCGCGCAGGTGGTGCCAGCAAAGGAGATTAGGGAACGGATCGACGCCGAGATGCCGCTGGAGCCAGTGTCGCCGAACTACCGCGGCGAGGTGGCGAATCGGTATGCATACCGGGACGGCGCCGGGGAGATCGGGATCATCGCGTCGGTGACGCAACCGTTCTGCGGCGACTGCGGGCGGCTGCGGCTGTCGACGGACGGGCGGTTCATCGGCTGCCTGTTCGCGGCCGACGGCATCTCGCTGCGCGATCCGCTGCGGGCCGGGGCGGGGGATGAGGAGTTGCGGGAGTTGATCGCCGAATCGTGGGGCGCGCGGCGGGATCGGTATTCGGAGGAGCGGGCGACGCGACCGGCAAGCAACGGTCAGGATCCGGCGGACCGCAAGATCGAGATGTACCAGATTGGCGGCTGACGGCCGGGGACCGGTTTAGCGGCCGGGTGGAGGTGCGGGGCTTTTCGGTCGGACCGCTGGCGACGAATGCGTACCTGGTGACGGCGGGCGAGGTTGCGCTGGCGATCGACCCGGGGCAGGGGGCGGCGGAGGTTCTGGCAGGAGCGGCGGAGCAGGCCGGGGCGACGATCGAAACGGTGTTGAACACCCACGGGCACTGGGATCACGTGGCAGATAACGCGGCGCTGCTGCGGAAGGTCGAGGCGGGGTTGCTGATCCACGGCGACGACGCGGAGATGATTACGAGCGAGACGCCGCTGACGTTCGGGATGGACCTGCCCTAGGAGCCGTCGACGCCGACGGGATTGCTGGAGGAAGGGTCGGAATTGGGGGTGGGCGACGTGGTGCTGAAGGTGCTGCACACGCCGGGGCATACGCCGGGGGGCGTGTGCCTGTGGTGGGAGGAGGGCG
>CAYYTN010000083.1:0-2354 GCA_964474495.1 uncultured Chloroflexota bacterium | reverse complement strand
TGTTCGCCGGGACCTACGGCCGGGTGGACCTGCCGGGGAGCGACCCGGCGCGGATGGTGGAATCGCTGCGCCGGCTGACGGAATTGCCGGATGCGACCCGGATGTACCCGGGGCACGGGCCGGAGACAACGATCGAGGCGGAGCGGGTCTGGATGGAGCGGCTCTAGGCAGGCGAGGGCCACATGGCGTCGGGGTTGAGGACGCCGGTGGGGTCGAACTGGCGCTTGAGTTCACGCATGCGGGCGATGGTCTCGGGGTCGTACATGAGGGGGACGAACTCTTTCTTGACCAGGCCGAGGCCGTGCTCGCCGGAGAGCACGCCGCCGAGGTCGATGCCGATGCGGGCGATGCCGGCCATGGCGTCGTGGACGCGGCGGACTTCGGCGGGGTCGTCGGGGTCGAAGACGATGTTGGGGTGGATGGTGCCGTCGCCGGCGTGGCCGAAGAGGGCGATTTCGAGGTCCATCTCGGCGGCGAGCCGCTCGATGGCGGCGATGGCGCCCGGGAAGGCGGTGCGCGGGACGCAGATGTCTTCGCCGAGCTTGCCGGGTTTGAGTCGGGCGAGGGAGGAGGTGATGGCGCGGCGCGGCTCCCAGGCGGCGGCTTCTTCGGCGGGGGTCCGGGGCACGATCAGGCGGGTGGCGACCGGGCGGAGGAGGCCGGCGGCGCGGTCGATTTCGGCGTCGACGATGTCAGGCCGACCGTCGAACTCGACCAACAGAACGGCGCGGACGCCGGCGAGTCCGCGGTCGCGGGCGGCCTGGACGGCGCGGATGGCGACGGCGTCCATGAACTCGAGGCGGGCCGGGACGAGGCCTGCGTTGAGGATGGTGAGGGTGGCTTCGGCGGCGGCGTGGACGGTCTCGAAATGGGCGGCGACGGTGCGGGCGGCGGGCGGAGCGGGGAGGAGGCGGAGGCGGAGTTCGGTGACAATGCCGAGGGTGCCTTCGGAGCCGATGAAAAGATCGAGAAGCGGTTCGGTGCCGGTGCCGCGTTCGACCTGAATTAGCTCGCCGGAAGCGAGTGCGACTTCGAGGGCGATGACGTAGTCGCGGGTGACGCCGTACTTGAGGGCGTGGGCGCCGCCGGCGTTGGTGGCGGCGTTGCCGCCGAGCATGGTGACGGACTGGGAGGAGGGATCGGGTTGATAGAAGAGGCCGAGGGCGGCGGCGCGGGCCTGGAGTTCGCCGGTGGTGACCCCGGCGCCGCAAGCGGCCTCGAGGTTGGCCGGGTCGATGTCGGGGCCGTGGGTGAGACGGGCGGCGCTGAGCACGATGGCGCCTTCGGACGGAACGGCCCCGGCGGCGAGGCTGGTGCCGCCGCCGCGGGCGACGACCCGCCAGCCGCGCTCGGCGGCGACTTTGAGGACGCGGGCGACCTCCTGACCGGAGCCGGGGAAGACGATGGCGGCGGGGGCGCCGCGATAGCCGACGGTGCCGTCGACGGAGTAGGTGACGCGAGCGGCGGGGGAGGCGTCGATGTGGTCGGAGCCGACGATGCGGGCGAGGGTGGCGCTCACCGGGCTAGGCGCGGCGGAGGGTGCGGGCGCTGACGAGGATGAAGAAGATGGCGAAGAGGATGAGGGCGAGCATGCCGCGCCAGACGACCAGGTCGCTGATGCCGCTGCCGCCGACCATGACCGCTTTGACGGCCTCGACGGCGTAGGTCATGGGCATGGCGCGGGAGAGCCAGATGATCCAGTCGGGCATGCCGCCGAGAGGCAGGAAGGTGCCGCTGAGGAGCGCCTGGGGGACGATGACAAGCGGGATGAACTGCACCACTTGAAGTTCGTTGCGGGCGAAGGTGGAACAGAGGATGCCGAGGTTGACGGCGCCGAGGGTGACGAGGGCGACGGCGAGGAAGACCCAGAGGAGGTTGCCGTACATGTGAATCTGGAGGGCGAGGATGGTGACGCTGACGACGACGAAGGCCTGGAGCAAGGCGAAGAAGCCGAAGCCGAGCATGTAGCCGGAGATGATTTCGAGTCGCCGGATGGGGGTGATCATGAGCCGTTCGAGGGTGCCCTGCTGGCGCTCGCGGAGGAAGGCGACCGAGGTGAGGAGGAAGACGAAGAAGTAGGCGAAGAAGGTGATGAACGCGGGGGCGATCCCGTCGACGAGATCGAGTTCGGGCCCGGCGCGGATAAACTCGCGTTCGATCTCCGGCGATGGCCCACCGGCGGGCAGCGAGCCGCCGGCGCCGGCGCGGAGCAGCAGGGCGGCCTGCCCGGCGAAGCGGGTGAGCGCCTCGGTGGCCGGGGCGCGGGTGCCCTCAAGCACCAGGCGCGGGTCGGCAGCGGGACGGAGCAGGAGCATGCCCTCAGCGTCGCCGTCCTGGAGTCGTTGATAGCCGGC
>CAYYTN010000082.1:1038-9871 GCA_964474495.1 uncultured Chloroflexota bacterium | reverse complement strand
GTTCTCGGATCGGCTGTATGAGATCAACATCGCGCGTTTTACGGTCTTCGGCATTTCTCTCGGTGGTCTGGCGGCAGGCGTGGCGGCGGCCGAGTTGTGTATTGCGAGGAGGAAGGCATCAGGGCTGATGGCGGGCCGGATTCTTGCCGCTGGTCTGATCTTGTTCGCATCGGCTTCCTGGTTCCTGGCGATCCCGCTCTGGCCGGCGAGATTGTCCGAGCAGCCCTATCCAAACGTGGCCGAGGACCTCGAAGCGGCGGAGGTATTGCGCTCGCTGGAATACGGCCGACGGGCGCTGCTCCTGCCCGGGCCGACGAACAAGGAGGAGGTGAACACCGACGGCTGGGAGGGGATGCATCGGTTCGTCATTTCGTTTGGCGCCACCTCCATTCCGATGGGACTGGACCGTTGGGGGGCATCACACCTCTATCAACCCAACTACCTGCTGGCGTACAACTCGATGGACCCGGAGGCGATAGCGGAACTGGGGATCGACACTATCTACGTTGCGCCGCACCTGTTGGATGAGGCCCAGGAAGCGCGTCTTGCCGACGCGGTCACGGGCGGTCGCGCGAGCCTGCTATTTGAATCCTCGGCGGGACACCGACGGATATATGAATATGACCCGCGGTAGGCGGTCGGGGCAGGTCGTGACGGCCGGTCTCTGGCTGGCTGCGCTGGCGAGCTGGTCAGTGGTATTGCTGACGCCTGTAGATTGGCCGATTTCGAGTATGCCGGCCGCCAGCGCCGTCGTGGCGATCGGTCCCGTGTCCGCCCGAATCGTGCCCGGACAGACGCTGACGCCGGCGGAATCGACGACCGCGATAGACGTGCTGGTTCGGGTCGGCGGCCCGTACGGGTCGTCGACCCCGGTGGGCATGACCGTCTATCGAAATGTTGCCCGGGCCGACGTGATCGCGAGGTCGCAGGTAGTGGCTGTTTCCGGTCCGGAAGGCCTGCGGCTCAGTCGATTCGATCTCGACACCGGGGTTCCCGGTGGGAGCGAGGTCTATTTCGAGCTTGAGATTTCGCCGGATAACCCCTGGCCGGTTCTGTTGGGAGCAACTCGCGCCGATCGGCAGCGCGCCGACGCGCAACTGTACCTGGAACGGCAACCCGGCTGGTCGGACCAGGATTTGGCCTATCAGCTGTTTCGCAGTCAGAACGGGGTTCAGCGTCTGACTCACCTATTCGCGACGCGAATGGACATGGCGGTGACCGCGCTGGCGGCCCTGCTGGGAGTGGGCGGGATGGCCGCGGGGGTCTCGCTGCTGGTCTTCCGACCTTGGGGCCGGTGGACCGTGGCCGGTTCCACGCTGTCGATCCCCGGATTGGCCTTGCTGGTGATCTTCTTCTGGCTCTTCGCATGACGTCGAATCACTTGCCGGATGAATCCAAGATTGGCGCAGAACTCTGAACTTCTTTGATGCCGTCGTTGCGTTTCTACTGGTGGCAATTCCGTGGGTCGCGGGGCTGCGGCTTGTCACCTGGTTCGCGCCGAAGGAGACGCGGTTGCCGGTGTTGTTGGGGGCCGCCGGCGGTGTAGGGATCGGGTTCTTCCTGCTGACGCTGATGGCGCTGCTACGCCTGGTCCCAGTGGAATGGGCGGTGGGGATGACCTTTGCCACATATTCGTTGCTGGCGGTATGGGCGGTGATCGCGATCTGGCAGCGAGATCTGACCTGGGATGTATCCCGGGATTGGACGGTATTGGCAGTCGGGTTGGTGTCTCTGATGGCCGTCGGCGCCGCCATTCATTTCGCTTCTGGAATTTGGAACGGCGCGACGCACGAGAACCTGGTTGTGAGGATGGCGATGACGTCTCACATGGCTCGGGGCGACTGGCCACCGGGCGATCCCTACGCTCCGGACTTTGAGCGGCTCTACCGCTACACCGGGCAGGCCTGGGGAGCGGCCGTCATGCGGGTGGGCGGGGTGGGGCTCTTTGAGGCCATCCTGGCGATCACGATGGTCTCGTTTCTGGCGGTTGTGGGCGCGATCTTCGCCACGGTGGCTTCGATGCGGAACTACGGGGCGGGGTTCCTCGGCACGGTCGGTTTCGTGACCGCCGCCCACGCCAACTTCCTCGGCATTTGGAAGGCTCCGATCGGCGAATACACGGTGTCTCGGGGGGAGATCCTGGCCGGGCTGGATCGGGAGTTGATCCAGGGTTTCGTCGGCAGCCACGGATTCTTCATCGTGCCGGGCAATGACTTTACGAGCCTGGTCGGACTGGCGGCTGGATTCGGCGCTGCGTTCCTGGCGGTTCGCCTCATCCGTGACGGGCCGGCACGCCTTGTCGCCGGCGGCGGCGCAGCCGTATGCCTGGGCGCGATGGGCGCCACAGGTGAGCACTTCCTGCCGATTGCCGTGGCCGGGTTCGGGCTGACGGTGGCCGGGTTCGCCGGATTGCGGCAGTGGCGAGTGGCCCTGTCGCTGGCCCTGGTCACGGCGCTGGGAGTCGCTCTGGCCCTGGTGCCTCAGGGTGCGCTGTCGGCGATTGTCACCGCGTCGGGAACCGGGCAGCGGGCCACCTTCGGTTTCACGCCGGAGAACTTTCTGACGTTGCCCACGGACGCGATGCTCTATTCGGCCAGGACGTCACCGTTCTTCTCGGTGCCGCTAGGCGAGACCCGGGTCGGTCTGGTGGATCCGATCGTCCTGAAGGAGTTGCCGTGGGTGTGGCTGGCGTTCGCGATCGCGGCGCTGCTGGCGATCTTCGGGCGACGGCGCTACATCGTCCCGTTCATCGGCGCCGCCGGGGCCGGATTCCTGATCCCCGGGTTGTTCAGCGACCAGACGTATCCAATCAACATCGCGCGATTTACGTCGGTCGGGGTGTACCTGGCGGGGCTGCTGGCAGGGTTGGTGGTGGCGGAACTGGCCGGTTGGCGCGGACGTTTTCGGACTCCATTGCGGGTGGTAGCCGTCGTGGTGGCGGTGCTGGCGATCGGCTCCTGGGTGGCTAGCATCCCGCTATGGCCGGCGCGCATCTACGAAACCGCGAACGTGTCGTTGGCTGAAGACCTGGAGACGGCCGACTACCTTCGGGCGGGACCGTTCGGCCGGCGCGCGCTGGTACTGCCGGGTCCGACGACGCTCGCCGATGTCATCAGCGACGAGTGGGAAGGGCAGCACAAGTTTGTGGTCACGTTTGGCGCCGCCGCGGTGCCCCTGGGCCTCGACGCCTACAGCGCCGGCGCCTGGTACGGGAGCCACTACCGTCGCGCATACGACACCCTGGACCCGGAGGCGATGCAGGCGCTGGGGGTCGACACAGTGGTCGTGGCGCCTCGCCTGCTCGGTGAAGCGCGGGCCGCGCTGGTAGCCGCCGCCGAAGCCGATGGACGACTGGCCGTTGAGTTCACCAGTTCGGCCGGATCGCGCATCGTCTACAGCTATGTTCCAGGATCCCGTGACTAGCCGCGCGACGACCTCCGTCAGCGGGCTGGCGGCGGCCCTGCTCTGGCTGGCGTTGCTGCTGATCCCGGTCGACTGGTCGGTGTCTTCCGTGCCGCCGACCAGCGGAGCCATCAACATCGGCCCGGTTTCGTCGTACGTGGTGCCCGGACAAACGATCCTCCCGCCGGAGCAAGTCACTTCGATCGCGGTGCCGATCCGGGTTGGAGGTCCATTCGGCGCGAAAGTGACGATTCGGCTCTCGGTCCTGCATGAGATCGGTGGACGGGAGATCGCGGCCGGCATAGCGACGGCTACGTCGTCCGCGGCGGGATTCGAGATGGTCGAGTTCGGCCTTGACCGGGCTCTGCCGGCCTCCGAGTGGGCCTACATGGAGCTTGAGATTCCGTTCGAGACCGAGTGGCCGATTGTTGTGGGCGGCGCCACCGCCAATCGACCCGAGTTTCCGGGTCAGCTGTACCTGCGCGAGGAGGCCGGTTGGCCCGATCAGGACATGTTCCACCAGCTGTTGAGGCGGCAGAGCCTGGCGCAAAGGATCCCGACAATGTGGTCGCTGCATCGCGCCACGTTGCTTGCATATGTGGCGATACTGGTCGCGGCCACGGTCGCTTGCGTTGGCCTGGGCCTGGTCGTGGGGGAGAAACAGCCGCGACTGAAATGGCCGGTGGCGCTGATGCTGTTGCCGGCGGCGACGGCGGTCTACTACTTCTACGCTCTCTTGTAGGGACGCCCTAGGCGGGCAGGAAATCGGTCACATCAACCGTTCTACCGGTCTTGCCGGCTTCGACGGCGGCGAAGACCATCGCCATGCTCTTCACGTTGTCGTCGATGACTGTCTCGGGCGGGTCGCCGCCGTCAAGCCAGTCCAGGTAGTCACTGACAATCTGCTCGTGGCCGTACAGGGCGGTTTCGGGCAGGGGGATGATCTCGTCGGGCTCACCGGCGCGGTGCAGGCGCAGGATGTCGTCGTCGTTGATGCTGAGCGCGCCCTCTTCGCATTCGGCACGATAGTGCTCGTGGTGCCAGGAATTCTGGTGTCCGGCGCCGGAGAGGTTGCCCTCGTAAAAGGCGTTGGTCTCGTTGTCCATGGCGCACAGGTAGAGACCGCTGGAAAGCCCACTGAAGCTCCCCCAGGACGGGTTCCAGCCCAGGCCGCTGATCGTGCGGCAATCGCCGAGGGTCAGGTTGCGAATCATGTCGAAATGATGGATCGAGGCGTCGATGACCAGCGGATCCTGCATCTCGTGGCGGAAATCGCTCAGGCCGAGTTTCGCTCCCCAGGACCCGTAGACCCGGTAGTCGGCCTGGAAGCGCGTGACGAGATGCTGGAGGCGCCCCAACCTGCCGGAGCGCAGGACGTCGCGAAACGCCAGCATCCGCGGTGTGAAGCGGTAGTTCTGGATCACCGCCATCTTCACGCCGGAAGTCTCCACTGCCTGGAAGATCTCCCTGACCTCGGAAAGGCTGTCGGAGATTGGCTTTTCGGATAGGACCGGCAGCCCGCGGGCGATTGCCCCCAGAACGGCTTCCTTGTGATGCCAGGGCGGGACGGCGACGACGCAAAAGTCGGCGTCCGCACCGGCGAACGCCGCTTCCATCGACCCGTAGCGCTCCCTCGGCGGCAGATTCAGGAGGTCGCCGGCTTCCCGCAGAACTTCCGGAACGATATCGGCGATGGCCGATATTCGAACTCGATCCTGGTGCGCGGCGAGGAACTTGCGAATCCAATTGCCGCCGATGCCGCCGGCTCCGACCAATAGGCACTGATACATGAGCTACCTCCATGAACCTGCCGGGAGCGTAGCGCGAACCGAGCCGATCCGAAAATCGCGTGAGTACGGTCTTGTCCGACACCACGCTTCATCCGAAACTCTGATCGAAGAGGGAGTTCGGATGAGCCCGGGACGCGGGGCGGGGTACGGATGCACGGGCTCGGCGATCCGGCAAGGATGCCGATCGGAGCGGATTTCCCCACATTGAATAGAGGCACGGAGTGGCACGCAGGGCCGTTGCGAAGGAAAGCAAAGCCCCAATTATCGAGAAGCTGCGGAGCGCGATCCGAGACGGTACCTATGTTGTGCCGGCTCGCGAACTGGCGGCCGAGTTTGCCCGGGCCTACTATGCGAAATCGACCGGCTCGGTGGTCGTCCGACGGCCTCTGCCCTTCAGCCCGGTCGGCCAGTTGATAGATCTGCAACCGACCGCCGAGACCGAGGCCTGAGCGCCCCAGATCCAGACCACAGGTCAGATTCTTCGATCAGCCCGGCCCTAATCTCGGTCAAACTTCTCTGATAGGCCTCGACTGAGTCCCCTGGCCGGCGCAACGTCGGTCGCCGGAAACACGTTCTAGGCGGCGGAACCCGAACCGCCGGGTCCCGTCCCCGGGAGTCGTCGACCGCCGACTAGACTGTACGGTCCCTTCGACAACTCTCGACCAGCGCCTTCGACTGGAATCTGTGAACCTGGAAATCCTGTTTAGCGGACTCAAGATCGCCGCCTTCCTGCTCGCGTTTCTAACATTCCTTGGCTACGGAATATCCCGTTTCCTGATGAGCGGACCTTGGGCCCCCTATCGCCTGATCGGCGCGCCGTTCGTAGGGTGGATTCTGGCGGTTTCAGTTTCCTACCTGCTGAACGCCACGCTTCTCGGTATGAACCAAATCTTCTGGGTTTTGGTGGGGGTTGGCGTAGCCGGCAATGTTGCCGCGCTTGCCCGGAGGGAACGGATCGCTGCGGTCCGCCAGGATCGACGGGTGCTTTTCGCCGTGGCGATGGGGATAGGCCTGCTCCTGGTGGCGCTGGTCCCGCACGCCAACGACTCCAGCCTCGGCTTGATTTCCCTGAACGTCGATGAGGAGCTGTACTGGCCCTACGCCGAGCACATCAAGTACTTCCCGGCTTCCATGGAAGGGGCCGGCCACTCCCCGTTTTCGAATCTCTTCGAGGCGCCGGACTTCCGGTCGCGTGGGCAGGGTTTTGTGTACCTGTTGTCGCTGGCGAGCCTGGTGTCCTTCACGCCGACGTTCCTCGCCTACATGCCCCTGGTGTACCTGCTGCTCGGGCTGAGCGTTGTGTCCACTTTCCTGTTCGCCCGGGTCGGTCTGAACCTGGGCCGGGGAACCTCAGCTGTGGCCGCCGGGCTGTATGCGGTCAACGGCCTGCCGCTGTGGTTTGCCGGTATGGGCTTCGGGCCACACATGGTGGCACTGGCGCTCCTACCGCTTGCCCTGGCCGGAATGATTGTCGCCATCGACCGCGGTCGGGCCGGTCCGATCGGCTTCGCCGGTCTCACCGGTGCGGTCCTGCTCACCTCCTATTTCTGGGCGATCAGCGCTGTATTCCTGGTTTCGGCATCGATTCTCGCGGTGGGCTTGATCGCCTTTCGGCCCGACCGGATCCGGCGGGTGCGCCGGTTGCTGACAGTGGCGGCGCTGGCCCTCGCGACGGGTGCGGTGGGGTTCTTCTGGTTGATGCGTTGGGCGCTGCCGCAACTGGGATCCATCACCGGGAACCTGGATTCCTCGTTCGGCAACGCCTGGGGAGACCTGACGTTCCCCCCGTTTCAGCTTGCTCCAGGGATCCAGACGTACCACATGGTTTTCGATCGCTCCGGCGTCATGGCAGCGATTCCGGATGCCGCCTGGGGCCTGCTGGACGCTCTTGAACAGCCGGTTTGGATTGTATTCCTGATGTTGATCGCCGTTGCCCTGCTAAAGATGCGCGGCTACCGGCTGGCAGCGACAATGCTCGTGCTGGGCTTCGGGCTGTTCATGTTCTGGGTCTATCGCGTCGCCGGGTACCAGTACGGGCACTTCAAGAATCTGTCCTATGTCTCCTTCTTCGCGGATACGCTGATGGCCGCCGGGCTGATGACGCTGTGGGTCGCGGGGAGGGCGCGGTTCGCCGGACTTGTTGGCAGTGCCGCCTTGCAGAGATGGTGGGGCCGCGGGCTGCGAACCTTCGCGGCGGCCACGCTGCTGGCCCTGCTTGCCCTCAGCGCGCGCAATAGCCTGCATACGTTCCGCTGGTACTGGCTGGGATTCTCCTGGAATATGCCGCATCAGGCGGTGGACGATGTCCGGAGGGTCGCCGATCTAGTTCCGTTGGGCGCCAGCGTGGCGGTTTCGGCTGAAGCCGAATATCCGGTGCTGTCTGAGACCATCAAATACCGCCCCATCACGCTCGCATTTCACTACGAGAGCACGGCGATCAAGCGCTGGTCGGGCAGGCTGAAGGCGCTGCTGGCCGCCGAGTTGCCCGGTCGTGACCTCTTCCTTCCCGATGGCACCACGGCCTTTGCCGCCGATCCGGAATTGACTCCCGCGAACCCAGATTTCATGGTGCTCGGCCGGGATGAGGACCCGCATCTGCACGGCCTTGTCGAGGCTGACAATCTGACCCCGGAGGCGGTGATCGGCTTGTACCGATTCCCCGCTGAGAAAGTGCTTACGCGGGACCAGATTATGGCCGCTACCGGTACCAACGGGGCGTTGCTACCGGATCGACCACTGGTCATCGGCGTTGGCGCCGATGACTTGAGTTTTGATCTGGCTCAGCCGGACTCGACCGCAGTGCCGGCGCTCCGACAAGTTCTGTTGGGGATCGTCAACGTCGCCACAGACCTCGTCGTGGTCGAGATCGGCTCGAACGGAGGCTCCGACTCATCGGCGCTCAGCCCCGGTCTCAACTGGATCGTCACCGACGCGATTCCGACGGGCTCGAATCTGATGCTGGCCACCGCGGAGGCTGGCGCGGTGGTCCCGGTGGTCGCGCGCCTGCTGGATCCGGAACTCGGCACAGCGGCCGGGGTGACAACCGATCCGCGCACCGTCGTCTGGGCGCGCGCCGAGGTTGTTGGCCGGTCGATTCGAGTTGACCTGACCATCACTCAACCGGAGGAGGCGGGGCGCAACGTTGGGGTCAGCTATCACGAGGATGCCACCAGAGGCTTCTGGGTCAGCGGGCTAACGCTGCCTCTCGGTTCGCGGGAGGTCCGGCTCGAGTACTTCGTCGATGAGCGTCGTCTTGAAGAGACCATCCATGGGACTCCCGCTCGAAGCGGCGTGGCGCGAGAGGCCGACGGCACCGGTAGGCGGGAATTTGAATTGGTTTTCGCGCATCGCGATGAAATCGATCAGCGCGTCGTGCTCTTCGCGTACCAAGTCTCCGATGGACAGCTACAGATCGTCAGCACCCCTGATGCGCCCGACGTCTTCCCGTTGCAGGACCGCTAGGCGCGCTCTGCTACTGGATCGGCACGTCCAGGTTCGTGAGCGGTAGTTCGCCCGGCATGAACAGCGCCAGGCCCACGGCAACGATGACCAGCAGAGCGACGGCGGTGTCCGCGCCCCGCGCCGGTGTCTTGATCCGGCCCGCGGCCAGGTAGGCGCTACCGGCGACCACGCCCACCGCC
>CAYYTN010000082.1:0-973 GCA_964474495.1 uncultured Chloroflexota bacterium | reverse complement strand
CCAGAGCGATCGCCAGGGCAAGCTCCGATCCGGTGCTGGCGGCGCGTGCCGAAGCCGCCAGCCTGGCCCAGACGGCCTCCAGCCAGGCTATTGGCCGGGGACTATCGGTGACGCGGTACTGGGTGAAGAATAGATCCTGCCCTGAAATCTCCTCGTCCAAATCGTGGTGGTTGCCGTGGGGGTACTCGTCGGTGCGGGCATACCAGTAGTACAGGCGGTCTTGCGGGCCGCTGAGGATGGCCTCGGCGCGGACGTAGAACTTTTCGCCGGGCGGCACGAGATCGGGCGGAAAGCGCAGGCTGACCTTCCAGTCCTCGCGGCTCTCCCGGAAGACGACGATTCCGGATCCGTAGGCATCGGGCGAGGCCGGATCGAGCTTCAGCTCAAACTTCACCCGCACCCACCCGCCGGGCTCAACTTCAGTCGCGAGCTGGAAGTCGATTCGGGCGAGACCCCGGGACGGGCTGAGCATTGTCTGCCCCTTGACCCCGGTGAGCGATTGGGTCTGGAGGAGCAACAGCTCGGGTGAGAATTGAACAACTGGCACGAAGACGGTCCGCAGGGCGAAGTAGGCGATCACCAGCAGGCTGAGCGTGGCCAACCCCAGGCGGAAACCAGTCGGGGCGTGGCGCCGTAGCGGCCGAATTCCGCGCTCAGCCAAAGGCGACAACGTCGGGAACTATGGTCTGGAGCGTGTACATGAGGTTGCCCGCGACCATCAGCGGAATGCTGGCGGCGACGAGCGGCCGGGCGTGTCGCAGGAGCGGGGCCGATACCGACAAGCCCAACGCCAGGAGGATCACGAACGGGAGGAACTCGGGGAACAGATAGCGCCCGTGGAGCGCCATATCGACCGAGTAGCTACTCCAGACGCTCAGCGTGAGCAGGCCGAAGAAGAGCGCCGCCAGCGCCGCCCACATCACGTCCATGCCGGCTACCGGGCGGCCACGGCGCAGCCGGGCACCCAGTCTGA
>CAYYTN010000081.1:0-9946 GCA_964474495.1 uncultured Chloroflexota bacterium | reverse complement strand
GCGGGGGGCCTTCTGCTTTGCCGGGATTGGATGGGGCTAGGCGAATTCGTCGCCGACGAACTCGCGGACGATCTCGACGAAGCGCTCCGGCTCTTCCCACTCGAGCAGGTGTCCGCGGCCGGGGAACTCGACGACGCGGGCGTCGGGCATGACCGCGACCATGCGAGCGGCGACTTCGGCGGAGAGGACGTTGCTGTGCTCGCCGTGGGGGATCAGGGTGGGGGCGGTGATCCGGGGTAGGCCCGCCCAGAGATTCCTTGGGCTGCGCAGGACGGTGGCGAAGGCCGGGTCGAAGCGGACGGCGAGCGCGCCATTCTCGGTCCAGCGCAGGTTGTTGGCGATGAAGGTTTCCGGATCGCCGAGGGCCGTTGGGGAGTCCTTGAGATCGGCGAAGGCGGCGGCGTAGGAATCCCAGGCGAAAGCGCGGTCGTCGGCACGGGGGCGGTCGCGGTGCGGCATCTCGGGCCCGATGTCCTTGAGCAGTAACCTGCTGATCGGTATCTCCCCGCGTCCGAAGAGGCACATGGAGATGGCCCCGCCCAGGCTGTGCCCCAGGACGAGGGGGTTCTGGATGCCCATGGCGTCGATGAACTGGGCGGTGTCGTCGGCGAAGTCGTCGATGTCGTAGGAATCGGCGCGGGAACTGTGGCCGTGGCCGCGATGATCTGGAGCCCAGACGTGGCAGTTGGGAAAGAGGCGCTCGATAAACCAGGCGTGGTTGACGGCCATGGACGTGGCGCCGTGCAGCACCAGCACGTGGGGGCCGCTATCGCCCCATTCGAGGTAGTGGAGGCCGGCCTTGTCGACGGGGATATAGCCTTCGCGGTACTTGCGGCGGTGGGCGGTCATCGAGTTCCTCGTGGGGGAAGACGGCGCGATTCATCTTAGTGGTCGCGGCGATGGTGGATAATCGCGGACCGAAATCGCACGCCGAGGAGATCGTCTGTGAACTTGCCCAGGCCGGAATACCCGCGACCGCAGTTTGTGCGGGACGAATGGCTGAACCTGAACGGGGAGTGGGACTACGCGTTTGATCTCGGCGACTCGGGAGCGGAGCGGGGGTGGGGGACGGACGGCTTCAGGGCCGACGGGAAGATCGTGGTGCCGTTTTGTCCGGAGTGCGAGCTATCCGGGGTCGGACACCGCGATTTCATCGCCGCGATCTGGTACCGGCGGGAGTTTGCGGTTCCGACGGAGTGGGCCGGACGGCGCGTACGGCTGAACTTCGGCGCGGTGGATTACGAGTGCCAGGTATGGGTGAACGGGGCGCCGGTGGGCTGGCACGAGGGGGGGAGTGTGTCGTTTGGTTTTGACATTTCCGATGCGCTGCGGAACGGGGAGAACGAGGTGGTGGTGGGAGTGCGGGACGACGTGCGGTCGGGTTTGCAGCCGGCCGGGAAGCAGGCGAAGGACTACCAGCCGCAGGGCGCGATGTACTGGCGGATCACGGGAATCTGGCAGACGGTCTGGCTGGAGCCGGTGGCGGACTCGCACCTGGTGCGGGTGCAGGTGCTGCCGGACCTGGACGGGGGCAGCTTCACGGTGCTGCCGGAGGTGGCCGGGCCGGCGACCGGGCTGGAACTGCGGGCGACGCTGCGGGCGGACGGCGAGGTGGCGGCGGAGGCCGCCGGCGCGGCGGGCAGCCCGGCGCTGCACCTGCCGATCGAAGATCCGCGGGCTTGGTCGCCGGACGATCCGTTTCTCTACGACCTGGAGTTTGAACTGCTTCGAGGAAACGAAACGGTGGACCGGGTGGCGAGCTGCGCCGGGCTGCGCAAGGTGCACATCGAGGGCAATCGCGTTCTGCTCAACAATGAACCGATCTTCCTGCGGCTGGTGCTGGACCAGGGGTTCTATCCGGAGGGGCTGTGGACGGCGCCGAGCGACGCGGACCTGCGCGCCGATATCGAGCGCTCAATGGCGGTGGGTTTCAACGGGGCGCGGTTGCACCAGAAGGTTTTCGAGGAGCGCTTCCACTACTGGGCGGACCGGCTCGGCTACCTGACCTGGGGCGAGTTCCCGGACTGGGGCATGGATTTCGGGATTCCGCAATCGGTGGCGAATCAGCAGCGGGAGTGGGCGGCGGCGGTGCGGCGGGACCGCAATCACCCGTCGATCATCGCGTGGACGCCCTACAACGTGACGACCCACACGGGCGGTGACCGGCACCTGGCGGAGCACGCGCGGGCGGTGGCGGACACGTACGAGTTGACCCGGGCGCTGGACCCGACGCGGCTGGTGAACGACTGCAGCGGCTACATCCACGTGCGGACCGATATCCAGTCGGTGCATGACTACGAGCAGGATCCGGCGGTATTCGCGGAGCGCTACGCGCCGGTGGATGCGAAGAACCCGGAGGCGGCGTATACGCGCTTCCCGGAGATTTCAACCGGCTACGCCGGGGAGCCCTACATCGTGGATGAGTACGGCGGGACGTGGTGGGAGGAGCGGCCGGAGGGCGCGGAGTCGGGGACCGACCGGGTTGGTAGCTGGGGCTATGGGAAACGACCGGCGGCAAAGGAGAATGTGTACGCGCGGATTGCGGCGCTGACCGGGGTGCTGACCGGGCATCCGCATATGGCCGGATTCTGTTACACGCAGCTCACTGACGTGGAGCAGGAACGCAACGGCCTGTTTACGTACGACCGCAAGGCGAAGTTCGACACGGAGCGGTTGCGGGGCATCTTCGGCGGGGGTGGCTCGCCGGTGGGCTAGTCGGCGTCGGCCCCGTCTTCGTCGTCGCCGGCCGCGCCGCCGCCGAGCAGGGACATGGTCTCCTGGATGCTCTCCAGCAGGACCTGCTCGAGGTCGCCGAACCCGTCCTGATTGACGCCCAGGATTTCGAGGACGACGCCGGGAATGTCGGGGTCGGGGGTCTCGTTGGCGCCGACGCCGGAACCGGTGCCGCGGGCGACCTGGTTGGCGACGATGCAGGCGGCGGCCAGGGTGCTGGTTTCGTCGCCGTCGCCGGGGTTGGGGCTGGCGTGGTGGGAACGGATGGCGCCGACGAGGAAGTCGGGCAACTCCCATTTCTCGGCGAGGACCGCGCCGACTTCGGCGTGATTCAGCCCCAGGAGGCGGCGCTCAGCCTCGGCGAAACTGCAGCCTTCGGTCTGGGCGAGCTCGATGATGGCGGCGATACGGCTCTCGACGTGCTCGCCGAGCACGACCTTGCCGATGTCGTGCAGGAGCCCGGCGGTGTAGGCCTCGGCGGGGATGGAGCGATTGGTCTCGCTGCTGACCGCCTGGGCCGACTGCGCGACGACGATGGCGTGATTGAAGAGCCCGCCGCGGGCCAGGCCGTAGCCGGCGACTCCCTGCGCGCCCATGCCGCCCATGGTGGCGGTGAGGACGAGGTTACGAATCGTCTTCTGGCCCAGCAGGACGACGGCGTTGTCGATGGAGGCGATCTGGCGAGGGAGGCCGTAGAAGGCGGAGTTGGCGACCTTCAGCACCCGCGCGGTGAGCGCCTGGTCGGACTTGAGGAGATCGGCGATCTCGGTGGCCGAGGTGTCGGCCTGGCTGCTCTTCTGCAGGATGGCGGTGGCGGTGGTGGGGAGGGGCACCGCGTCAGGGGCATCCTCGAGGATTTTGTTTACTTCAAGATCGCCAGCCATCGGAACTCCGCTTCCCGGCATGTCGGCCGGAATTGGTCCTGATCCGCCCCGGGGGACCCATATCGTAGGCAGGTTGGCGGGGCGATCTCAACCACTCTTGGTGGCGCCACGCTGGTCCTGCATTGCCGCCTCGCCCTCACCGGTGCCGCCGATATCGACGTTGGGCCCGATGCGACCGGTGGTTATGAGCAGGCTGACGAAAACGGAAATGGCGGCGACGACGGCGCCGGCGACGAACGGCAGAGCGTGGCCGTAGGCCTGCCAGAGCAGGCCGCCGGTGACCGGGACGACGACGGCGGCGATGTGGTTCATGGTCTGCCCGGTGACCATGGTGGGGCGCAGGTCGGAGGGGCTGACCAGGATCTTTTCGACGTAGGTGCTGATGGCGATCGAGTTGTTGAAGAGGATGTTGTCGACGACGTAGAGGACGTAGAGGATCCAGGGGATGTCGATGAAGGCATAGCCGAGGAAGACGAAGGTGAGCCCGCCGAAGCCCCAGGCGAGGACCGGCTTCTCACCGTGGCGATCTATCCAGCGGCCGAAGGTATAGGCCGAGATGATGCTGCCGATCTGGTTGACGAATGAGAGTACCGCGATCGTTTCGATGGAGGCGCCGTGGATGCGGACCAGCGCGAAGAGGGCGAAGGTCATGAAGACGTGGCGGCGGGTGCCGCTGAGGAACTGGAGGACGTAGAAGAGCATGTATTTGCGGCGCAGGACGATGCGCCGGTCGTGCGACTCGATCCGCGAGCGGATGCGGAAGATGACCAGCCCGCCCATGGCGATGAGGACCCCGGAGACGACGAAGAGCGGGCGCATGCCGGTGGCGGTGGCGAACAGGTAGACGATGCCGATGCCGAGCAGACCGGCGACGTTGCCGGTGGAACGCAGAAGGCCGAGGCGGCTGCCCTCGTAGCCTTTGGGCCCCAGGCGCAGTGCCAGCGACAGGCTGACCGGCGCCCAGGAGTGGAAACCGACGCTCCAGATGAGCGAGAACATGACCAGGCCGGTGACATCGTCGATGTGGAAATAGTTGGTGACGCCGAAGGCCATGAGCAGCAGGGCGATACCGGCCAAACGAGGCTCCAACAGGAACATGGTGGCGGCGGCGATGAGGACGCTGAGCAGGCCGGGAATCTCGCGGACGGACTCCAGGATACCCAATTCGCGGGGGAGGATGTTGATCTCGTCGGCGGCGAAATTCGTGAACAACACGTTGTACATGAAGAAGCCGAGCGAGAAGAAGGCGGAGCCGAGGATGAGGACCCGGAAATCGCGGTCTTCACCGAGGAACTTGAGTCGGGCAAGCAAGGGCTAGTTGAGCTTTCGCAGGAGGGAGGGGATTTCGCTGAAGTGCGGGCCGAGGGAAGTGTAAAGGCTGCGGTAAGCGGGGAGAAGGTGGGCGTAGCGGGCGGCGGCGTCGGGGTCGGGCTCGATGTGGCCTTCGATTTCCACCAGGCGGGCGGCGTCGGCCAGGGTGGCGAAGACGCCGAGGGTCTTCATGGCGAGCATGGCGCCGCCGAACGCGGCGGCGTCGAAGTCGGCGGGCAGGGCGAGTGGGCGGTTGAGGACGTCGGCGAGCATCCGGGTCCAGAGGGCGGACTTGCGGAAGCCGCCGGTGGTGCGAATCTCGGCCGGCTCGCCGCAGATCTCGATGAGGGCGTTGACGACATCGGCGAAGTGCATGGTGACGCCTTCGATGGCCGCGCGGGCGATGTGGCGTTCGTCGTGCCCGACGGTGAGCCCGAAGAGTACGCCGCGGGCGTCGACGTTCCAGTAGGGGGAGCGCTCGCCGGCCAGGTAGGGAAGGACCAGCAGGCCGTCGGCGCCGATGGCCGCCTCGGCCGCCGCCGCCATCAGCGCCGCGTAGCCGGCCTCGCCGTCTTCACCGCGGAAGTGGCGGTCGCGAATCCAGCGCAACACGATGCCGGCGCTGCTGATGGAGACGCCGTTGACCCAGAGGCCGTCGGCCAGGTAGTAGGACCAGGTCTTGCGTTCGGGATGAAGGACGGGCTCGGGGAGGATGGTGCGGCAGGCGGCGCTGGTGGCGATCATGGCGGTGTAGGAGCCGGGCTCGATGGAGCCGACGCCGATGTTGGAGAGCATGCCGTCGGCGGCGCCGGCGAGGAGGGGGGTGGCGGGGTCGATGCCGATGGCGCGGGCGATGTCGGGCTGGAAATGGACGATGGTGTCGGGTTCGACGATGTCGCCGAGGGTAGCGGTGTCGAGGTCGAGATAGTGGACCCAGGCGTCGTTCCAGGCGGGCCCCTGGAGGTTGAGCAGGCCGGAGCCGGAGCCGACGGAGCGGTCGAGGATCATCTCGCCGGCGAGGCGGTGGAGCAGGAAGGTCTTGGTGGGGACGAAGTGGGCGGCGTCGGCGTAGAGATCGGGGCGGGTGCGCTTGAGCCAGGCGATCTTGGGTCCGGTGTAGATGCCGTGGAACTGGGAGCCGGTGGCGCGGTAGACGGCGTCTTCGTCGAGGTCGCGGCGGGCGTCGAGGACATCGGGAGCGCAGCGCAGGTCGGCCCAGGTGAGGGCGTTCATGAGCGGCTCGCCGTGGCGGTCGAGGGCGAGCATGGAGCCGACGATGGAACTGAGGCAGACGGCGGCGACGTGGTAATCGCCGGCGGAATCGAGGTTCCGGACGCATTCGCCGAGGACGCGGGTGCTGACGTCGATGTAGTCGGTGGGCCGCTGCTCGGCGGCGCCGGCGATGGGACTGAGCAGGGCGAGATCGCGGCGCGCTTCGGCCGCGAGGCGGCCGGCGGCGGTGTAGGCCACGGCTTTTACCCCGGTGGTGCCGACGTCGAGCCCGATGTAGACCGGCTCAGCGGCCAGGACTGATCTCCGGGTGGGGAGGGGAGGATGTCTGGCGGGCGGCTATGAGCGCATCCGGCCTTTGCCCTTGCAGCGCGGGCAGGAGCCTTCGGCGATGTGCCAGCCACCCTCTTCGGAGGGGTCGGGCCAGCGTTCGCTGATCTGCCCGGAGCCGTCGCAGCGGGTGCAAATGGGGCCGCGCGGCGGCAGCATACGGGGCACGAAGATGAGGGCCAGGGCGACGACCACGATGATGACGACGAAGCTCGGGTCCATGGCTGTTCGTTCCCCCTCGGGGTGGCTAGAAGAACCTGCTTCCCGCTCAGAATCTAGCACCGGGCGGGACTTGCTGCCGGGACAGTTTCTCACAAGCGGCGTTTTTGTTTCGAGCGGCCGGGACGCCTACAATCCGTAACTATGAGCGACGCCACCACGGACGGTTTTGTACACCTCCACGTTCACAGCGAATTTAGTCTGCTGGACGGGATGGGCAAGATACCGGCGCTGGTGGATCGGGCGCGCGAGTTGGGGATGCCGGCGCTTGGTCTGACGGACCACGGCGTGATGTTCGGGGCGATGGATTTCTACCTTGAGGCCCTCCGGCAGGGGGTCAAACCGATCGTGGGCTGCGAGTTTTACGTTGCGCCGCGACGGATGACCGACAAGGAGGGCCGCAAGGATGGGGCGGCTTCGCACCTGACGTTGCTGGCGGCCAACGATACGGGCTACCGCAACCTGATCGCGATGGCGTCGCAGGCGCAGCTGGAGGGTTTCTACTACCGGCCGCGGATCGATCGCGAACTGCTGGCGGAGAGCGCCGAAGGGCTGATCTGCCTGTCGGGTTGCCCGTCGAGCGAGATCTCGCGGCTGGTGCGGGACATGAACCTGGACCAGGCCGTGGAACTGGCCGGCTGGTACCAGGACGTTTTTGGCAAGGACAGCTTTTTCGTCGAGGTGCAGAACCACGGCACGGAGATGGAGGCACAGCTGGGGGCGGGGCTGATCGAGGTGGCGGATCGGGTAGGGGCGAGGCTGGTGGGGACCAACGATGTGCACTACGTGAACGAAGGGGACAAGGCGGCCCACGATGTGCTGCTGTGCGTGGGCACGAACAGCACGGTGGACCAGGCGGACCGCATGCGGATGGAGGGGGACTACCACCTGAAGTCGGAGGCGGAGATGGCGGTGGCGCTGAAGGAATTCCCCGGGGCGCTGACGAATACGCTGGCGGTGGCGGAACGCTGTGAGTTGGAGCTGAACTTCGACCGGATTTCGCTGCCGCAGGTGGAGATTCCGTCCGGCGAAAACGAGAACAGCCACCTGCGCCGGCTTGCCCGGGAAGGCCTGGACAACCGGCTGCCGGGGGCGGCGGCGGAGTATCGCGAGCGGCTGGATATGGAACTGGCGACGATCGAGCAGCTGGGCTTTTCGATGTATTTCCTGATTCACGCCGATGTGTTTCGGTTCTCGCGATCGCGGGGGATGCTGGCCGGGCCACGGGGCTCGGTGGGCGGCAGCCTGGTGGCGTATTGCCTGTTTATTTCGGATATCGATCCGCTGCTGCGCGACATCTCGTTCGAGCGGTTCCTGAACGAGGGGCGCCAGGGCCAGCCGCCGGATATCGACATGGACTTCCCGGATGACGGCCGCGAGGAAGTTATCAACTACGTGGTGGAGAAGTACGGGCGCGACCGGGTGGCGCAGATCGCGACGTTCGGCACGATGGCGGCGCGCGGGGCGATTCGCGATGTGGGGCGGGCGATGGGGATGTCGTACGGCGAGGTGGACAAGATCGCCAAGGCGATCCCGTTCAGCGGAGTGGAGCCGTGGGATATCGCCCGGGCGCTGAAACGGGTGCCGCAACTGAAGGAAATGTATGCCCGGGAGCCGGCGGTGCAACGGCTGTTGGACACGGCGAAACAACTGGAGGGGGTGGCCCGGAACGCTTCGGTGCACGCGGCCGGGGTGGTGGTCTCGAATCTGCCGCTGGTGGAGCATGTGCCGCTGATGCGGTCGGGGTCGAGCGGCGACCCGGTGGCCCAGTACACGTTCGGGACGCTGGAGCGGATCGGCTTCCTGAAGATGGATTTCCTGGGGCTGGCGACGTTCCGCACGATCGATACGACGTTGAAGTTCGTCGAGCAAACGCGGGGCGAGAAGCTGGTGATCCAGGATGTGCCGTTCGACGACGTGAAGACGTTTGACCTGCTGGCGCGGGGGGAGACGGTGGGGCTGTTCCAGCTGGAAGGCTCGGCGATGACGCGGCACCTGACGCACCTGAAGCCGACGAGTGTCTCGGACCTGGCGGCGATGGTGGCGCTGTACCGGCCGGGACCGATGGCGAATATCGACGAGTACGTCCGGATGAAAGATCGACCGAAGGAGGAGGTGACCTACCTCCACCCGGCGCTGGAGCCGATCCTGGAGGAAACCCACGGGGTGATGGTTTACCAGGACCAGGTGCTGCTGGCGGCGCGCGACCTGGCCGGCTATACGTGGCCGGAGATCGATGTCATGCGCAAAGCGATGGGCAAGAAGATCGCGGAGGAGTTGCGCATCCAGCGCGAGAAATTTGTCGACGGGGCGGTGGCCAACGACGTGGAGCGGCACACGGCGGAGGAGATCTACTCGCTGATCGAGCCGTTTGGCGGCTACGGCTTCAACAAGGCGCATGCCTTCTTCTACGGCACGATCGCGTACTGGACGGCCTACCTGAAGGCGAACTACCCGGTGGAGTTCATGGCGTCGGTGCTGATCACGAATAGCGGCGACTCGGGCAAGATCGCGGCGGCGTTCGCGGAGTGCGACGGTAAGGGGATCGAGATCGTGGCGCCGTCGATCTCGCGCAGCGAGGCGGATTTCCGGATCGACGGTAACCAGATCGTGTGGGGGCTGGCGGCAGTGAAGAACGTGGGCAAGACGGCGATGGAAAGCATCGTGGCGACGCGCGCGCGGGAGCCGTTTACGTCGCTGGAGCACTTCTGCCAGAGCGTGGAGGGGAAGGTGCTGAACCGGCGGATGGTGGAGAGCCTGGTGAAGGTGGGGGCGATGGACGAGATGGGCGAGCGCAACGCGCTGCTGGAGGCGCTGGGGCCGGCGGTGGATCGAGCCCAGAAACTGCAGCGCGATGGGCTGGCCGGGCACGCGACCCTGTTTGACGCGCTGGATGATATGGCGGGGCCTTCGATGGAGGCGGAACTGCCGGACGTGCCGCCGGCGACCGACGACGAGAAGTCGGCCTGGGAGGTGGAGTTGCTGGGGGTGAAGTTCTCGCCGGATGACTTTGACCGGGCGTGGCCGCGGCTGAAGGCGACGCTGCGGATGGCGCCGGCGGAGATCGGGGAGGAGCACAACGATCAGTACGTGGACACCGGCGGGCAGATCAAGCAGTTTCGCAGTTTCCCGACACGGCGCGGCAACGAGATGGCGGCGTTTGTGCTGCACACCCCGGAGGGCGACGTGGAGGTGACGGTGCTGCCGGGAGCGTATGACTCGCACCGGGAGAACCTGGT
>CAYYTN010000080.1:9764-10090 GCA_964474495.1 uncultured Chloroflexota bacterium | reverse complement strand
CGAAGAAGCCGACTGCCTGGCGCTGCTGTCGCAGGAGGCTTACGAGATGTACGGCGGGGCGGTGAAGGCGGACGCGACGGTGGTGGTGGACAGCGACCTGGTGAAACTGAACGGCAAAGATGACGGGTTCCTGCGGGCGCCGTTCACCTCGACGGCGGAAGAACTGGGCAACCGGATCGTGGCCAACATCGTGATGCTGGGGTTCTTCACCGCGGCGACGGGGCTGGTGGGGGCGGAGGCGATGAAGGAATCAATCCGCACGTCGGTGCGGGAGAGGTTCATTGAACTCAACTTGCAGGCGTTCGACCGCGGGGTCGAGATGTACG
>CAYYTN010000080.1:0-9693 GCA_964474495.1 uncultured Chloroflexota bacterium | reverse complement strand
CGCGGGTGGTGCTGGTGGAGAAGTCGCCGGCGCTGGGCGGCAAGATGGCGGCGTTGGACAAGAACTTCCCGACCCTGGATTGCTCGATCTGCATCGAGGCGCCGAAACTGTCGGAGGTCAACGATCACCCGAACGTGGAAGTGCTGACCAACGCCCAGGTGACCGGGCTGAGCGGGGAGGCGGGGGCGTTCACGGCGACGATCCACCGGATGGCCGGCTACGTCACCGACGAGTGCACCCGCTGCGACGACTGTGTGCCGGCCTGCCCGGTGTTGAAGATCAATGAGTTCGACGTGGGGATGGCCTCGCGGAAGGCGATCTACACCCCCTACGACCAGGCGGTGCCGGGTCCGTACGTGGTGGACATCGAAAGCTGCCTGAACGACCCGCCGAACGTGATGCCGTGCCAGCGCTGCGTGGAGGCCTGCATGCCGAAGTGCATCGACTTCGGGCAGGCGCCGGAGCGAGACCTGGAGCGCGAGGTCGCTTCCGTGATCGTCGCCACCGGCTACGACCTGTTCAACCCGTCCGGCCTCAGCGAGTTCGGCTACGGCACCCACCCGGACATATTGACTTCGCTGGAATTCGAGCGCCTGCTGAACTCGGCGGGGCCGACCGGCGGCGAGATCGTGCGGCCGTCGGACGGGCATCACCCGGAGCACATCCTGTTCGTGCTCTGCGTGGGCTCGCGCGACCAGCGCTACTACAAGTACTGCTCGCGTTTTTGCTGCATGTACTCGGTGAAGCACGCCTTCCAGGCCCTCGCCCACGGGGTCGGCAACGTGACCTGCCTGTACATGGACCTGCGGGCCTACGGCAAGGGCTTCGACGGATTCCTGGACCGCACCCGCGACGACGGCGCGGTGTACCTGCGCGGGCGACCCTCGAGCGTGCTGCCGAACGGCAAGGGCCTGACGGTGCGGTATGAAGACACCGACCTGGGGCAGATCCAGGACCTGAACGCGGACATGGTTGTGCTGGCGACGGCGGTGGAGCCGCCGAAGGGCCTGGGGGCGCTGACCGCGGCGCTGGGCATTGGAATCGACGAGGACGGTTCGCTGCAATCGGTGGAGGTGGGCGGGGGGCTGATGGCGACGACGCGGGCCGGGGTCTACGCGGCCGGTTGCGCGACCGGGCCGAAGGACATTCCGGACAGCGTGGCCGAGGCGGGCGCGGCGACGGCGCTGGCGCTGACTCACCTGACCGAGCACACCTGGGTGGAGGAGGAGTTCGGCGAGCCGATGCCGGAGACCGACGAGGAGCGGGTGGGGGTGTTCGTGTGCAACTGCGGTACCAACATCGCCAACGTGATCGACGTGCCGGCGGTGGTCGAGTACGCGAAGACGCTGCCCGGGGTGATCCATTCCGAGGCGTCGATGTTCTCGTGCGCCGGGTCGACCCAGGATGCGATCGCGCGGACGATCCGGGAGAAGCGGATTAACAAGCTGGTGGTGGCGGCGTGTTCGCCGAAGACCCACGAGTCGATCTTCCGGCGGGTCTGCCTGAAGGCGGGGTTGAATCCGTTCCTGCTGGAGATGGTGAACCTGCGCAACCAGGACTCCTGGGTGCACCGGCAGGAAGAGGAAGAGGCGACCGCGAAGGCGCTGGACATGACCACGATGGGCGTGCAGAAGGCGCGGCTGCTGGAGCCGCTGAAGATAAGCATGCAGCCGGTTACGCAACGGGCGTTGGTGGTGGGCGGGGGGATCGCCGGGATGACCGCGGCGGCGAACCTGGCGGAGAACGGTTTCGAAACCCACCTGGTGGAGCGCGCGCCGGAACTGGGCGGGATGTTGCGGTCGCTGGACGAGATTTCACCGGCCGGGCTGGACGCGGCGGACTTGCTGGCGGGCCAGATCAAGTCGGTTGCCGACGCCGGGGTGCACGTCCACACCGGCACCGAGATCGAAATGATCGGCGGCCACATCGGGTCGTTTGACGTGCGCCTGGACGACGGCGAGGAGTTCCGCGCCGGGGCGGTGGTGATGGCGACGGGGGCGAAGGTCCACGAGCCGGCGGCGTTTGGCTACGGCGAGGACCCGAGCGTGATCACCAACCTGGAACTGGAACAGGTCGAGGACGTGGACGCCGACACGGTGACCTTCGTGGCCTGCGTGGGCTCGCGCCACAACGGCGACGCGGAGGCCGGCGAGGCGCCGGTGGGCTGCTCGCGGTATTGCTGCGAGTCGATGATCGGCCAGGCGCTGAAGCTGCGCCGCGACGGCAAGCGGGTGCGGATCCTCTACAAGGACATCCGCACCTTCAGCCGGCACGCCGAGGAGATGTATGAAGATGCGATGCGCGAGGGCGTGCAGTTCTTCCGCTACGATCCGGAGAAGGAGCCGCACGAGGTCATCAGCCGCGCGGACGGCATGGTGACGCTGCGCGACGAGCTGCTGGGCCGGCTGGTGAATATCCCGACGGACAAGCTGGTGCTGGTGACCGGATTGGAGCCGCAGGACGAGGACGTGTCTTCGCAGCTGAAGATCTCGAAGAGCGAGGACGGCTTCCTGCTGGAGCGGCACCCGAAACTGGGGCCGGCCGAGGCCGGCTCACCGGGGATCTACATGGCCGGCACGGCGCAGGGGCCCAAGGACGTGCGCGAGTCGGTGGCGCAGGCGCTGGCGGCGGCATCCAAGGCGGCCGGATTGCTGGCCCGCGACACGATGGAGAAGGAACCGATTACGGCGAAGCTCGACGAAGACGCCTGCACGGTCTGCAGTATCTGCGTGCGGGCCTGCCCGTTCGGCGCGATCGAACTGGTCGGGGCGGTCAAGGAGGGCAGCATGAACTTCATCTCGGCGGCCTGCCAGGGCTGCGGGGCGTGCTCGGCGGTGTGCAACTTCGACGCCATCGTGATGCCGTACTTCACCGACGCCCAGATCTTCGCGCAGATGGACGCGGCGCTGGCCGAGAAGCCCGAAGAGAAGGTGGTGGTGTTCGCCTGCAACTGGTGCTCCTACGCCGGGGCCGATCAGGCCGGCATCGAGAAACTGCAATACCCGCCGTCGGCGCGGATCATCCGGACGATGTGCTCGGCGCGGATCGCGGAAAAGTTCGTGATGCACGCGTTCGACAAGGAGGCCGGGGCGGTGCTGATGACCGGCTGCCGGCTGACCGAGCAGGGCTCGGACTGCCACTACATCGACGCCAACGTGCAGACCCAGAAACGCTTCGACGTGATCCATCGCAAGCTGAAGCGCCGCGAGATCGAGGCCGACCGGCTGCAACTCCAGTGGGTGTCAGCCTCGGAAGGCAAGCAGTTCGCGGCCAAGATCGGCGAGATGGACGACGTGGTGAAGGGCCGGGCGGTCCCGGTGGGCGAGGGGGTCTGAAATGACGGTTGAGGATCGCAAGGCTTCCACCAATGGGTCCGGGACGGACGTGCACGACGCCCCGATCACCCTGGACGACGAGCGCTGGGACAAGGTCGTCGAGATCACCGGCGGGGAGGCGGCGGCGTGCTTCCAGTGCGGCGTCTGCACGGCGGTGTGCCCGTGGGCGTTGGTGCGGGACAAGCCGCTGCCGGTGCGCTCGCTGATTCGCCGGGCGCAACTGGGGCTCCATCGCGATGGCGACGACCTGTGGCTCTGCACCACCTGCGGGCATTGCCAGTCGCTGTGCCCGCGCGGGGTGGATATCCCGGGCGTGATTCGCTCGTTGCGCAAGTGGGCGTGGCAGGAGCGGCAGGTGCCCGAAGGGCTGCCCTCGCTGATGTGGGACGTGCACTGGGACCTGAACCCGTGGGGCCAGCCGCCGTCGCAACGCTATGACTGGGCCGATGGGTTGGACCTGCCGGACTTCGATCCCGAAAGACATGAGATCCTGCTCTACGTCGGTTGCTCATCGTGCTACGACCTGCGGATGCAGAAGGTGGCGCGGGCGTTTGTGGGCGTATTGCGGGCGGCCGGGGTGGAGTTCGGGGTGCTGGGTGAGGACGAGCCGTGCTGCGGCGAGGCGGTGAGCGCGATCGGCCAGGAGGCCTACCTGGCGGAGATCGTGGAGTCGAACACGAAGCTGTTCGCGGAGCGCGGCGTGGGCCACATGGTGACCCTGTCGCCGCACTGCTACGACATCTTCGCAACCGAGCACGCGACCGACGGCGATTTCAAGCCGGAGCACTACACGACCTACCTGGCGGGCCTGCTCGAAGCCGGCCGCCTGGAGTTGCCCGGGATCGCCGGGATCGCGGTGACCTTCCAGGATCCGTGTTTCCTGGGTCGCGCCCACGACACCTACGCGGAACCGCGGCGGGTGCTGGAAGCGATCGACGGGATCGACCTGCGCGAGATGGACGACAACCGCGAGCAGGGGCTGTGCTGCGGCGGTGGCGGCGGGCGGATGTTCATGGAGACGGTGGTGGAAGACCGGTTCGCGGTCCCGCGGGTGAAACAGGCGCAGGCGACCGGCGCGCAGGTGCTGGTGACGGCCTGCCCGGCGTGTACTTCGTGCCTGGAGGACGGCGTCAAGGTGGTGGACGAGGTGGACCTGCGGGTGATGGACCTGGCGGAGGTGGTGGGGATGGCGCTGGCGGGGGCCGGCGAGTGAACCCGTCGCGGTACGGACCGGACGTGGCGACCGGGGTCTGGGTCTACCTGGAGCACGAGGACGGCGAACTGGCCGGCGTGTCGCTGGAGTTGCTGGGCAAGGGCCGCGAACTGGCCGACGAGCAGGGCTCGCCGCTGACCGGGTTCCTGCTGGGCGACGGCGTGCGCGGACTGGCCGACGCGGCGATCGCCGCCGGCGCCGACGAAGTTCTGCTGGCGGAACATGAACTGCTGGACCCCTACACCAATGACGCCCACACGCTGGTGGCGACGAGCATGATCCTGGCGGGCCAGCCGGACATCATGCTGCTGGGCGCGACGTTCAACGGCCGCGACCTGGCGGGACGGCTGGCGGTGCGGCTGCGGACCGGGCTGACGGCCGACTGCACCGACCTGACGCTGGACCCGGACACCGGTCTGCTGCTGGTGGGCGAGGTGGCGGGCTTCGGCGGCGGGATCGTGGCGACGATCAAATGCCGCGAGAACCGGCCGCAGATGGCGACGGTGCGCCCGGGCGTCTTCGCCGGGCTCGAACCGGATCCCGACCGCGCCGGCCAGGTCACCGACTTCGCGGCCGAGATCGCCCCCGAGGACGTGCGGACGACGGTAGTCGAGCGGGTGACCGCCGACGTGACCGATATTACCCAGGCGCCGGTGATCGTGGCGGCGGGGGCGGGGACGCGGGGCGATTTCAAGCTGCTGCAAGAACTGGCCGACCTGCTGGGCGGCGAACTGGGCGTGACGCGGGTGGCGGTGGACAACGGCTGGGCAACCTCGGACCGGCAGATCGGGCAGACGGGCTACGTAACCCGGCCGAAGCTGGCGATCGTGGCCGGGATCAGCGGGGCGCTGCAGTTCACGGTGGGCATCGACCAGGCGGATACGGTGGTGGCGATCGACCTGGACCCGGAGGCGCCGATCTTCGAGGCGGCCGACTTCGGGGTGGTGGGGGACCTGTTCGAAGTGCTGCCGCCGCTGGTGGAGAAGCTGCGCGCGGCGGCCAAAGGAAATGGGGCTACGGCATGAGCGAGCCGCACATCATCGTCTGCATGAAGGTGGTGCCGAAGTCCGAGGAAGTGCAGATCGACCCGGAGACAATGACGCTCCTGCGCAACGAGGCCCGCTCGGAGATCAACCCGACCGATATGAACGCGCTGGAGTCGGCATTTCTGCTGAAGGACCGCCACGGCGGGCGGGTGACGCTGCTGGCGATGGGGCCGCCGCTGTTCGAGGACTACCTGCGGGTGGGCCTGGCGATGGGGGCGGACGCGGCCTACCTGCTGAGTGATCGGGCCTTCGGGGCGGCGGATACGCTGGCGACGTCCTACGTGCTGGCGGCGGGCGCGAAGAAGCTGGGCGACTACGACCTGATCATCTGCGGCGAGGAATCGGCCGATGGCGCCACCGGGCAGGTGCCGCCGGGGATCGCCGAATGGCTGGATATCGCGCAGGTGACCTACGCGACGGCGCTGAACCTGGACGAAGAGCCGGGCCGGCTGCGGTCGCGGCGCGAGGTACGCGGCGGGCACGAGGTGCTGTCGACGCCGCTGCCGGCGCTGGTGTCGGTGGTGGGGCACGCCAACGAGCCGCGCTTCATGGACATGGACCGGCGGGCGTGGTCGGCCGAGGAGCCGGTGACCGTCTGGGGCCTGGGCGACCTGGACGTGGACCCGGAATGGGTGGGGCTGCCGGGCTCGCCGACCGAGGTCGCGGGGACCAGCGAGGCGCCGAAGCGCGATCGCCGGCGGGAGATCGTGCCGGGCGCGCCGGAAGAACAGGCGCAGCGGCTGGCGGCGGAGATCATCCCGTTCCTGGAGGCGGCCGGGGCTTGCGAATAGCCGGCGTCATCGGGGCCGGGGTGGACAGATTTGGTTATATTTTCTGGCGCTGAACCCGAGACGGGATGATAGTCTTGTCCGGCCTTGGTGGCCGGTTGAGACCATCGGGTAGCGGGAGGATCGACAGGCAATGGCGCTACTGGGAAGACTGTTCGGCAAGCGGGACAAGCCCGCGGAATTGCCGCGCCTGGAGAAGCCTGCGGATCTCCAGGCCCCGGACCTGAAGGACATTCGCGACGAGGCGCAACGGCTGGTTACGGTGTTCTCGCGCCTGGTCCAGGCCCAGTCCGTCGAAGGCAACATCGAGACCGGGCAGTTCAAGGAACTGAGCGACGCGACCATCAAGGCCTCCATGCTGAGTGAGGAGTTCGACCTCGCCATCGCGCAGGAGATGGAGGGCTCGGCCCAGGAGCGGATCGCGATGCTGGCGCGGGTGCAGACCATCTTCGACGAGACCCTGCGGAGCGTCATCGTGGCGCTGGATAAACGCGAGGTGGGGACCGAGGACCACTCGGAACGCTGTGTGACCTATGCGCGGGTGATCGCGAAAGAGATGGGGCTGTCGGAAACCGAGATCGGCCACATCGCCCGCGGCGTGTACCTGCACGACGTCGGCAAGTTGATGGTGCCCGACTCGATCCTGAAGAAGCCGACCCGGCTGGACCCGGATGAATGGGTGGTGGTGCGGGATCATTCGAAGACCGGCTGGTCGCTGC
The DNA here is from genome assembly GCA_964474495.1 of uncultured Chloroflexota bacterium. Lineage (GTDB taxonomy): Bacteria > Chloroflexota > UBA11872 > UBA11872 > VXNJ01 > JASLPR01. The sequence continues at coordinate 2,592 of CAYYTN010000080.1, read as the reverse complement.
TGGAAGGGATTGAGTTCCTGGACACGGCGCGGCGGGTGCCGCTGGAGCACCACGAGGCCTACTGGGGCGGAGGGTACCCCGGGGGGCTGACGGGCGACGAGATCTACGTCGGCGCTCGGATCATGACGGTGGTGGACGCATTCGACGCGATCACTTCGTGGCGTCCGTACCGGGATTCGGCGCCGCCGGGAGTGGCCCGGGAGAAGCTGCCGTTCGAGAGCGGCGAGTTGCTGTCCCCGGATGTTTGCGAGGCCTTCCTGGCGAGCTACGAGGAACTTTGCCGCCTCGGGGGGATGGAGCCCTAGGGACCGGTCCAGAGCCGGGGTTGGGGTGGTGGTTTGAATAACGCCGCGGGCTAGAATCCGCGTCACCGGCCGTCGAGTGGCGACCGCGCACCTTCGGGATTTGCGGAATGCGGTTTGGCGGTCGCGGTCGGCGGCGGAGACGGGGCCGGGCCGGGGCGGGGCCGGCGACGAAGAGGCCGGGGGAGGCGGTGGTGCCGGGCCGGGTGGAACGGGCGGCGCTGCCGGAGATCGAAATCGGGCCGGACTTTCGCCACGCCCTGGACGTGATCGAGCGCGAGGGCCGGTCGGCGTTCGTGACCGGGGTGGCCGGGACCGGGAAGTCGACCCTGCTGCAGTACTTCCGGGAGATCACCGAGCGGCAGGTGGTGGTGGTGGCGCCGACCGGGATCGCGGCGGTGAACGTGGGCGGGCAGACGATCCATTCGTTCTTTCGCTTCCCGCCGCGGCTGGTGGAGCCGGATGACATCAAGCCGGGGCGCAACCGCAACCTCTATCGCCGGCTGGAGACGCTGGTGATCGACGAGGTATCGATGGTGCGGGTGGATGTGATGGACGGGATCGACCGGGCGCTGCGGATCAATCGCGGCAACGAGCAGCCGTTTGGCGGGGCGCAGGTGGCGATGTTCGGCGATCCGCATCAGCTGCCTCCGGTGGTGGACGAGGGGGTGCGGGAGTACCTGGAGGGGCGCTACGGCGGGGTGTACTTCTTCGACGCGCCGGGGGTTCGGCAGGCGCGGCCGTTGCTGGTCGAACTGAAGGAGCGCTACCGGCACCGCGACCGGCGCTTCATCACGATCCTGGACGCGATTCGCAACGACCGCCTGGCGGACCATACGCTGGCGGACCTGAACGCCCAGGTACGGGAGGAGCAGGCTCCCGCGGACCGCGACGGCTACGTGACCCTGACCCCGACGAACGCGGCGGCGGATCGGATTAACCAGGCGATGCTGCGGGCGCTGGAGGGGCCGGAGCATGAATTCCGGGCGAAGCTGACCGGGCGGTTCGGCGATCGGGCGCTGCCAACCGACGAGCGGCTGCGGCTGCGGGTTGGGGCCCGGGTGATGACTCTGAAAAACGACTCGCTGGGCCGGTGGGTAAACGGCACGCTGGGGGAGATCACGAAACTGAGCGCGGACGCGGTGTGGATTACGACGGACAGTGGCGAGCACGAGTTGAAGCGGGGCGAGTGGGAGAAGGTGGACTACCGCTACGACGCCGGCAACCAGCGGATCGAGCAGAAGGTGGTGGGCGCGTTTGTGCAGTACCCGATTCGGCTGGCCTGGGCGCTGACGATCCATAAGGCGCAGGGGCAGACGTTCGACCGGGTCTTCATCGATTTCGGGCGCGGGACGTTCGCCCACGGGCAGGCGTACGTGGCGCTGAGCCGCTGTCGGACCCTGGAGGGCACGCGGCTGGGGCGGCCGGTGCTGCCGGGGGATATCCAGCTGGACCCGGAGGCGGTGATGTATCGGGACGTATTCGCGACGGAGGGGTGAGGGTGGCCCAGGTTCACATAGGCTGGGCAACAGACGGGTCCGGTATCCTTCCGGAGTCCCTCGCCAGAAGAAAGTCGAAGCAGTGCCGCTCACAGCCGGAGACGTAATCTCCTACCATCGCATGTGCGGGGTAGAAGGGACCCAGCTACAGCGGGGCATGAACTTCAGGCTGCCTACTGGTCGGACGGTCATCTTGATGAGTCGCCGGAAGAATGCCCCTTATCGAGATGAGATTGTCGACGACGGAACGACCATCATCTATGAAGGTCACGACGCTCCGAAGACGCAGGCGTTGCCGTATCCGAAACTTGTCGATCAGCCGGGCCGTTCGCTCCGCGGAACGATTACGCAGAACGGTCGTTTCGCGGGATCCGCCGAGCGGTTCAAGAGCGGCGCCTCCGACGCCGAACTTGTTCAGGTCTACGAGAAGATCCAGTCAGGCATATGGGTCTACGGTGTTTTTGATTTGGTCGATGCCTGGCGCGAAGACGACGGGACACGGCAGGTCTTTCGATTTCGACTGCAAATAGCCAAGGGCGAGTCAGGGCTGCCGTTCGGATCGGAAGAGGATTCATCGCCGTCCGACCTACCTCATACTCGAGTAATCCCCTCAGAGGTGAAGGTCGAGGTCTGGCGCCGCGACAGCGGCCGTTGCGTCAAGTGCGGAGCAGATGACAACTTGCACTTCGATCACGTTCTGCCATTTTCGAGGGGCGGAACATCGCTCAAGACGGAGAACATCCAGATCTTGTGTGCCCGTCACAATCTCGAAAAGCGCGATCGCATCGAAT
>CAYYTN010000079.1:0-10101 GCA_964474495.1 uncultured Chloroflexota bacterium | reverse complement strand
ACCCCGATGTCCGGCAGCAGAATCACGTTGAAGCTGCCGGCGTCAAAGGCGATCACCAGGATCGCCAGCAGCATCAACACACTGCCGATGAACGTAAACAGGAAGAACTTGATCGTCGCGTAGATGCGATTCGGCCCGCCCCAGACTCCGATCAGCAGGTACATCGGGATCAGCACCAGTTCCCAGAACACGTAGAACAGCACCAGGTCCAGGGCCATGAACACGCCCAGCAGGCCGGTCTCCAGCAGCAGCATCGCCGCCATGTATTCCTTCACCCGGCGGTTGATTGAGAGCCATGAGGTAGCCACCACGATCGGGGTCAGGATCGCCGTCAACAGCACCATCAGTACGCTGATCCCGTCCACCCCCAGGCGGTAGCTGATATCCAGCGCCGTGATCCAGTCGTGCTCTTCGAGGAACTGGTAGCCCTCGGCCTGGGGGTCAAACTCCACCACCATCGCCACCGTTGCCAGCAGGCTTACCAGCGCCGCCAGCATCGCCACCGCCGCCGCCGCCGAGCGACCCCGCGTCAGCAGGACGACCGCGGCCCCCGCCAGCGGGACCCACAGGATCACCGACAGCAGCGGGAATCCCGATTCAGCCATTTCGCGCCGTCCGTTGGGTCAACTCATACCTACCTGAGAATCATCAACGCGCCGACGGACACCACCGCCCCCAGCGCCATCAGGAAAACGTAGTTCTGCACCTGCCCGGTCTGCACCCTTCGCGCCGCCCCACCCAGCGCCCGTACCGTCCAGCCGATCAGGTTGGCGATGCCGTCCACGATCTTGGCGTCGATCGCCCAGAGGATGAACCCGATCACCTTGGTCGTTGCCACGATGCCGTAGTTCACGATCTCGTCGATGTAGTACTTGCGGTACAGCAGGGTGTGCATCCCGGGCACGAACGGCCCGATCGACTCCGCCCGCGGCAGGCCGCGTGAATAGATCATGTACGCGCCCAGCGCGCCCAGCAGCGCCACCGCGGTGGAGATTACCGCCAGCGAGATCGCGATCGTCTGGTTGCCGGTCAGTTGGAAGTGCAGGATGCCCGGCGCGTGGTGCAGGAAGTCGTGAATCAGCCCGTCCTCGGGCGGGAACCCGAGCACCGCCCCGGCCCCCACCGCCAGCAATGCCAGCAGCGCCAGCGGCGCCACCATCACCGCCGGTGACTCGTGGGCGCGCTCGTGCAGGTCGGCGTCGCGCGGGTCGCCGTGGAAGGTCAGGATGACCATCCGGAAGGTGTAGAACGCTGTCAGCAGCGACGCCGCCAGGCCCATCGCCCAGAAGACGACAAACAGCCCGTCGCCGTCCATCGAGGCGCCGCGCATGAACGCCCCGGCCAGAATCTCGTCCTTGCTCCAGAACCCGGCCAGCGGGAAAATCGCCGACAGCGCCAGCCCGCCCACCAGGAAGGTCCCGTAGGTCCATTTCAGCTTGCGCCGCAGCGCCCCGTAGCGGGTCATCTCCTGCTCGTCGTGCATGGCGTGGATCACGCTGCCCGAGCCCAGGAACAGCAGCGCCTTGAAGAAGGCGTGGGTCGCCAGGTGGAATATCGCGGCGGTGTACACCCCGGCCCCCAGCGCCAGGAACATCAGCCCCAGCTGGCTCACCGTCGAGTAGGCCAGCACCCGCTTGATATCCGTCTGCGCCACCGCGATCGTCGCCGCGAACAGCGCCGTAAACGCCCCCACCCCGCCCACCACCAGCAGCGCCGGCGTGTGCACCTCGAAGATCGGCACCATCCGCGCCACCATGTAGACGCCGGCGGTCACCATTGTCGCGGCGTGGATCAGCGCGCTCACCGGCGTCGGGCCCTCCATCGCGTCGGGCAGCCAGATGTGCAGCGGGAATTGCGCCGATTTACCCATCGCCCCCACGAACAGCAGCAGCGCGATCACCAGCACTACCTCCGGGTCCGCCCGGCCGACCTGGGCGAACACCGCCCCGTACTCCAGGGTGCGGAAGTTCCAGAAGATCATGAAGATCGCGATCGCGAACCCGAAGTCGCCGACCCGGTTCACCAGGAAGGCCTTCATCGCCGCGTTGTTGGCGCTCTCGCGGTCGTGCCAGAACCCGATCAGCAAGTAGGAGCAGACCCCCACCATCTCCCAGAATACGAACAGCGACAGGAAGTTGTTGGCCATCACCAGCATGACCATCGAGAACACGAAAAGGGGCAGCCAGGCGAAGAAGCGCGCGAACGACCCGTCGTGGGCCATGTAGCCGATCGAATACACGTGCACCAGGAAGCTCACCCCGGTCACCACCAGCAGCATCACCACCGTCAGTTCGTCGACCAGGAAGCCGATGTCGATCGCCAGCGAGCCCGAGGCCACCCACTCGAACAGCGTCGCCTCGCCGTACTCGCCCTCGCGCCACAGCCACACCGTCAGCAGGAACGCCGCCAGGATGCCGGCCGAGCCGATGATCCCGGTGGCCTTCTTCAGGTAGCGCGGGCCCAGCAGGCCGTTGATCGCGAACGCCAGCAGCGGCGCCAGCGGAATCAGCCACGGATGCTCGATCATCGCCGCGCCCCTACCACTTCATCCCGTCCATCCGGTCGGTGTACAGCTCGCGGACTTTGCGGCTCACCGCCACCAGGATCGCCAGCCCCACCACCGATTCCGACGCCGCGATCGTCAGCGACGCCAGCGTCAGCATGTAGCCGCCCATGTCCTCGTTGAACACCCCGAAGGCGCCCATCGTCAGGTTCACACCCTGCAGCATCAGTTCCACGCTCAGCAGGACCACGATCAGGCTCCGCCGCACCAGCACTCCCAGCATCCCCAGCGCGAACAGGATCGCTCCCACGTAGAGGTAGGCGTTCAGCGAGTCGGCCACAGCGCCGCGCCCCCTTCCGTGTGCTTGTCGCCGGCCCCGGTCACGTCATCCACCGGGTCCGGCGCGTCCGCCATCTCTTCCTCGTCCGGCCGCCGCGCCAGCAGCAACGCCCCCACCGAGGACGCCAGCAGCAGCACCCCGGCCAGCTCGAACGGCAGCAGGTATTCGTTGAAGAGCACCTCGGCCAGCGCCTGCCCGGTACCGCCCAACTCGGCGATTGCCGCCGCGTCGTAGGCCCCGCGCATCGACTCGGCCAGCGGCTCGGTGTTCAGCGCGATCCAGCCGGCCTCCACCAGCAGCAGGATCGCCAGCGGGATGCCCAGCCACAACTGGTTCCTGTGCAGGTAGGGCTCGCCGGCCTCGTGGCGCAGGTCCAGCAGCATGATCGTGAAAAGGAACAGCACGATGATCGCCCCGGCGTACACCATCACCTGGATCACGGTCAGGAACATCGCGTCCATCACCGCGAACAGCCCCGCCACGTGGAACACCACCACCACCAGGCTCAGCGCGCTGCGCACCGGGCTGCGCACCAGCACCGTCCCCAGCGCCGCCGCCACCGCGATGACCGCCATGTAGACGAATGTGATGTCTTCTATCAGCACCGGCTAATCCTTGTCGAAGAACGCGCGCTTGCGCGTCCATTTGTCCGTTGCTTCATCCTCGAACAACGGCTGTTCCGGGTTCTCCCACATCGCCATCATCGTCTCGTCGGTGATTACCAGTTTGGTGCGGTCGCCGGTGGCCATCCGGTAGGCCGACGTCACCTGCAGCGCGTCCACCGGGCAGGCCTCGATGCAGAGGTGGCAGACGATGCAGCGCCCCAGATCGAACTCGTAGCGTTCCACCCAGCGCGTCCCGTCGTCTGCCTCCGAGGTGTCGATGCGGATAACTTCGTTCGGGCAGGCCGTCTCGCAGAGCCCGCAGCCCACGCAGGCCGACAGCCCCGTCGCCGCGTCGCGGCGCATCCCCACTCCGCCGCGGAACCGATCCGCGATCGGTCGGGCCGTCTCCGGATAGTCGAAGGTGACCGGCTTGCGGGTGCCGATCGACATGATCCGGCGGAGTCCCGCCAACATTCCCGTTCCCAGTGGCATGCCCTAGCTCCAGACCATCCGCAGGGCGCTGGCCACCAGCAGGTTTAGCACCCCCAGCGGCAGCAGGATTTTCCAGCAGAACGCCATCAACTGGTCATAGCGCAGCCGCGGCAAGGTGGCCCGCAGCCAGAAGTAGCCGAACATCAGCGTCAGCGCCTTCGCCATCGTCCACACCACCCCGCTCACCCCCTCCAATCCCGGAATCGTGAACCCGTTCCAGCCGCCCAGGTACAGCACCGTCACCAGCATCGACATCAGGAACATGTTGGCGTACTCGGCGATGAAGAACATCGCGAAGCGGATCCCGGTGTACTCCACGAAATAGCCGGCCACGATCTCCGTCTCGGCTTCCGGCAGGTCGAACGGCGCCCGGTTCGTCTCCGCCACGCCCGACACGATGAAGATCACGAAGCCCAGGAACTGCGGCGCCACCAGCCACATGTGCTTTTGCGATTCGACGATATCGACCAGGCTGAACGACCCGGCATACACCACCACCGCCAGCACCGCCAGGCCCAGCGTCAGTTCGTAGCTGATGATCTGGGCGCCCGAGCGCAGCGCCCCGAAGTGGGCGTACTTGCTGTTTGAGCTCCACCCCGACATCACCGGCCCGTAGGTATTCAGCGAACCCAGCGCCAGCACGAAGAGGATGCCCACGTTCAGGTTGGTGATCCACAGCCCGGTCTCGCGGCCGATCTCGACCACCGGCCCGAACGGGATCACCGACCAGGCCGTGATCGCCGGGATCACCATGAACAACGGCGCCACCCAGAACACCACCCGGTCCGCCGCCGGCGGGATGATGTCTTCCTTTGTCCCCAGCTTGATGCCGTCGGCCACCGTCTGCAAAAGCCCGAACGGCCCCACCCGGTTCGGCCCGCGGCGCGACTGGATGCGGCCCAGGATCTTGCGTTCCGCCAGCACGAACACCAGCGGCGCCGAGAGGAAGATCACCAGTACCACCAGCCCCTTGGCCAGCAACGCGAGGGTGCTCACCAGGTCCATTACGCCTCACCGTCTACGCGGGTGATCGCCACCGGCACCGCGTCCGGCCGCGCCGGGCGCAGGTCCCGGGCCGGCGCTTCCGCCAGGAAGTCCGGCAGGTAGGCCACCCCGTCGGGTACCGCCTCCGACACCCGCGCCGGCAACCGCAGTTTCGTTGCCCCGTTGCCCACTTCGACCGGGTCGCCGTCGTCGATACCCAGCCGCTGCGCGTCGGCCGCCGCCAAGCGCAACTCCGCCGGGTAGAGCCCCGCCATCGTCGCCCCCCGCCGCAGCGCCCCGCCGGCGGTGAAGAGGTCGGTCTCGGTGGCCAGCAGGAACGGGTATTCGCCGTTGGCGCCCGGTTCCGGCGCAGCCAGTTCCTGGCGCTGGCCCGAGCCGGCCAGCTCCACCGGCCGCGCGATTTCATTGAACTCCGCCCAGACCGCCTCGGCCGAGCGGAACCCGTAGTCGTGGCCCAGTTCCGCCGCCAGCCGTGCCGGTATCTCCCAGTCCGCCCGCGCCTGGCCCCGGGCCGGCGTTGCCGCGTTGATTTCCAGCACCCGGCCCTCGAAGTTCCGGAAGTGCCCGTCCTTCTCCGCGACCTTGGTCGCCGGCAGCACCACGTCGGCCAGTTCGGTCGTCGCGCTCGGGAAGGTGTCCTGCACGATCACGATCTCGGCCGCTTCCAGCGCCGCCCGCATCGCCGTCGGGTCCGCCGCGTTGCCGGCCGGGTCGTCGCCCAGTATGTAGGCGGCCTTCATTCCGCCGCCGGCGATCAGCTCTCCTAAAGCGACGCCCGGCGCGCGATCCACTTCGGCCTTCCAGGCCCTTCCGGCCCGGCGGCGCGCCGCGTCGTCATCGATCCGCGCCGGCCCCGGCAACAGGTCCGGCGCCATCCCCGCCGCCAGCGCCCCGACCAGGTTGGCCCGATCCGGCAGCGGCGCCGTAATCGCGCCTTCGAGCCGCAGCGCCAGGTTCACCGCCGCCCCGGCCACTTCCGTCTCGCGGCCGTAGGTCCAGATGCCGGTGTCCCAGACGATCGCCACGCTTTCGACTTCTTCCATCACCGTGCGCATCGCCATCACCGTCTCCACCGCCACCCCGCTCGCCTGCAAATGTTCAACCTCACCGGCCAGCGCCGCCAGCAGCGCCGCCTCCCCGCCCGGCCGCACCCGCGCCCTCACCTCCGCGAACGGATCCAGCCCCGACCCGACCCGCGTCGTCACCAGCAGCCGCGTTTTGCCGGCCCGCGCCGCCTGCTTCAGGTGTGCCGCCAGCACATTGTGGGTCCCGTTAATGTCCGCCCCCACCACCAGCACCGCCCCCGCGTTCAGAATCTCGTCCTGCTCGTGGGTCACCGCGTCCGACCCCAGTGCGTGCATGATCGTTCGCGCCGCCTGCTCGTAGCCGTTGCGCCCCAGGTACACGTTGTTGCTGCCCAGCACCCCGCGAAACAGCCGTTGCAGCGCGTAGTTGTCCTCGACGGTCGCCTCGCCGGAGCCGATCGCCGCCAGGCTTTCCGGTCCGTGGGCGTCCACCGCCTGCTTCAGGCCGCGCGCCGCGAACTCCAGCGCCTCCGGCCACGACACCGCTTCCAGTTCGCCGTCGCGCCGGATCATCGGCTCGGTGATCCGTTCTTCGGCGTTCACGTGCTCCCAGCCGAAGAAGCCCTTGCCGCAGGCGATCCCGCGATTCGGCTCCCGCACCGGCCGCACCCGCGCCCGGAGAACCTGGCCCTTGCGCGATTCCAGTTGTACCCCGCAGCCCACGCTGCAATGCGGGCAGGTCGTCTCGGTCTGCTCCGTCTGCCAGGCCCGGGCGTTGTGCTTGAACGGCCGGCTCAGCACCGCCCCCACCGGGCAGACCTCGATGCACATCCCGCAGCGTTCGCAATCCATGAACTTGTGCTGGGCACTGGCGATGAAACTCGCCGACCCGCGCTGCACCACGTCCAGTGCGTGCACTCCCATCTGCTCGTCGCAGACCCGCACGCAGCGGTAGCACATGATGCAGCGGTTGTGGTTGATCATGATGACTTCGTTCAGGATTTCCTCGGGGTAGGCCTTGGAAACCGTCTCGAACGGGCTCTTCCAGATGTTCATCTCGAAGGTGGTGTCCTGCAGTTCGCAGGTGCCCGACTGGTCGCAGTAGGGGCAGTCCAGCGGGTGATGTTGCAGCAGCAGTTCCATCGTCTGCTGGCGCGCCCGGCGCAGGGGCTCCGAGTTCGTCCGCACGTTCATGCCGTTGCCGGCCGGGGTGGTGCAGGAGGCGCTGGGCCGAGGCGGCCCCGGCTCGATCTCCACGATGCACATCCGGCAGGCGCCGGCCGGTTCCAGGATCTCGTGATTGCACAGCGTCGGGATGTCGATCCCCATCGCGGTCGCCGCGTCCAGCACGCTCGTGCCCCGCGGCACCGTCACCTCGGTGCCATCGATCGTCAGGGTTACCGTTGCCTCAGCGATGTCCGTTGCCTCCGGATTCCCCCACTACCGATCTACCTCTCCGAGCACGATATCGATGCTCCCGATGCATGCCACCAGGTCCGCCAGCAGCGCGCCTTCCACCATCTGTTGCAGGACCGACAGGTTCACGAACGATGGCGCCCGGATGTGGCAGCGGTAGGGCGTGCCCGATCCATCGCTCACAAAGTAGTAGCCCAGTTCGCCCTTCGGCGACTCCGTCGCCATATAGACGTCGCCGGCCGGCGGTGAGTAGCCCTCGATCACCAGCTTGAAGTGGGCGATCATCGCCTCCATGTCGCCGGCCTGGTCGCCGTCCGCCGAGCCGGTCACCCGCTCGATCTGCGGCATCGTGACCTGGGCGTTGGCGATGTTGGTCGGCTCGCCGCGCAGTTCCTCCGCCTTCGTCACCGCCTGCCGCAGGATCCCCAGCGCCTGGTACATCTCGTTCAGCCGCACCATGAACCGCGAATACACGTCGCCGTCCTTGCCCACCGGGATCTCGAACTCCACCTCCTCATAGCGGCAGTAAGGCCGCGCCTTGCGCAGGTCCCACGCCACCCCCGAGCCCCGCAGGCAGGCCCCGGTCAGGCCATAGCTGAGCGCGTCCTCCGCCGACACCACCCCCACCCCGATCGTGCGCACCCGGAATATCTCGTTATCCGTCAGCAACGTGTCGAAGTCGTCGATCCGGAACCTTTCGACGAACTCCAGAACCCGGTCCAGCCAGCCCGGCGGGTCGTCGTGCCGGCCGGTGCCGCCGACGCGCATGTAGCTGGTGGTCAGCCGCGCCCCGCAGCCCTCCTCGAACAGCGCGCTGATCTTCTCGCGTTCACGGAAGGCGTATAGGAACATCGACATCGCGCCGATGTCCAGCGCGTGGGTGCCGATCCACACCAGGTGCCCGTAGAGCCGGGCCAGTTCCATCACCACCATCCGCAGGTAGTGGGTCCGGTCGGGAATCTCGTCCTCGATTCCGAGCAGCTTTTCCACCGCCAGGATGTAGCCCATATTGCCCGCCGGCGCCGCCGTGTAGTCGGTCCGGTCGGTGAAGGTCATGCCCTGGTAGTACTTGCGGTTCTCGATCAGCTTTTCGATGCCGCGGTGCAGGTAGCCCACGTCGCAGGTGGCCTCGCGGATGTTCTCGCCGGCCACCCGGGTGATGACTCGCAGGACCCCGTGGGTGCTCGGGTGCTGCGGGCCGATGTTCAGGATCATTTCCTGCTCTTCGCCGATGCCCGCTTCCGGCGGCTCGCCTTCAGTCCACATCCGGCGCCTCCCCTTCCCCCGCCCCGCCCCAGAAGTCATCGCCGGTCACCTTGCCGGCCGCGTCCGTCTGGTAGGCGTCCACCGGGAAGTCTGGCCCTTCGACCGGGAACTCCTTGCGCAGCGGGTGCCACGGGTACGGCTCCGGCATCAGGATGCGCCGCAGATCCGGGTGTCCGGAAAACCGCACCCCCATCAGGTCATAAACCTCGCGCTCCTGCCAGTCGGCGGTTTTGTACAGCCCGGTCAGCGACGGCACTTCGTGGTCGCGCGCCACCCGCGTCTTCACCGCCATGAACAGGTTCCGCGTCAGCGACCGCAGGTGATAGACCACCTCGTACTCCAGCGGTGTCTCAGGCCAGTGCACCGCCGTGACCGACGCCAGCATGTTCATGTCCAGGCCGGCGCTTTCCTGCAGGTCGCGGATCACCGGCAGCAGGTTGCCGACGTGTACCTCGATCGCCAGGTCGCCGCGGTAGATACGCTCGCTCACGATCCGCCGGCCCAGCAGTTCGCGCACCCGTTCCCGCAGCGTCTCGGCGTCGTAGGCCGGCGTGTTGCTGACTTCGATCATGCGCCGCCCGTGCCTATTCCCGGTTCCAGTCGAATACGCCCATCTTCCAGCCCACCACGTCGGCCACCGCCAGCAGCGTCACGAAGACGATCATCGCCACCAGCATCGTCACCTTCTCGGCCATCTCTTCGGCGTTGGCGAACCGCACCGCCCACGGGTAGAGGAAGATCAGCTCCACGTCGAACACCACAAACAGCATCGCCACCATGTAAAAGCGCACGTGATGGCGCCCGCGGGTGTCGCCGGTGGGCGGCACGCCCGATTCGTAGGCGTCCATTTTGCCGGGCGTCGGGTGCTTCGGACGGATGAGCCCGGCCCCGACGATGCTGGCCCCGGCGAACGCCAGGCCCAGCAGGATCATCATGGCCACCCCGATATACGGAGGCATCTAGCGGCGCCTCTCGTGGGCGGCTGAGGGGCGCGCCATGCTCAGCTCAAGCATTTCGGCCGCGCCCACGTTCGCCGGCATTCAGGTCTACCTCTCGCCGCGGGAATCGCCCCCGCCAAAACCCGGACCATTGTAGAGAATCAGCCGCCTAGCCGTTGGCCAGCGAATACGACAGGTACTCCACCTCAACCGCCAGGTCTACGTTCGTCACGTTCACGCCCTCCGGCACCGTCAGCGCCCGGGGCGCGAAATTCAGGATCGCCTTGATTCCCGCCGCCACCAGGCTGTCCACCACGTCCTGCGCCGCCGCCGCCGGCACCGCGATCAGCGCCAGTTCAATCTCGTGCTCCCGCACCAGTCGCTCCACATCGCTCAGCGGCTCCACCGGCACCCCGGCCACCGTCGAGCCGATCTTGCGCGCGTCGGTGTCAAACGCCACCGCAAAGCGCGTCCCGTGGCGATCGAAACCCCGGTACGCCAGCAGCGCCCG
>CAYYTN010000078.1:6627-10186 GCA_964474495.1 uncultured Chloroflexota bacterium | reverse complement strand
CAACGGGGGGCGGGCGGCGTTGTACGGGATCGCCTATCCCTTGCTGAATCTCTTGCTCTACCTCGGGGCGTCGCGCGGTGTACGGGCGCCGCTGGCGCTGAAGACGTGGCTGACGTTCTACCCCTTCCTGTTCCTGTTTCTGTGGACCGGGACGAACTGGCTGGACCACGCGGCGGCGGCGTCGGTGGCGGCGATGGGCGTGGTGTCGGGCTGGGTGCTGTGGCGATTGCGCCGCGTGCTTGAGGTCGGTCCCCGGGGCTGACCGACCGTCCTGGCGACGAGCCATCGTGAGGGTAGGCGCGGGTTGTTGGTCTACTATCTAAGCAGCCGAGTTGATGTCGAAAAGGGGGTGGGGACGGGGGCGGCTTCATCGGTGGCGGACTCGGCCTGCTGATGAGAGTTGCCTGGATTACGACGGATGTGGCGGGGCCGGAGAGGGACGACGGGGGCCCGGTCATCCTGTGCTGTGGATAATCCGCGCCGTACTTCGGAGCGGGTCGGTGATGACGATTGGAGATTCCCTGACATGCGCCTGGCTTTTGCACTCCTCGGGTTGTTTGCCGCACTCGGGGTGTTATCGATTCCGGCAATCGCGAGCTCTTCGGATAACCCGCTGCCAATTGTCCTGGTGCTGGCGGGAGCGGTGGCGCTGGTGTTGTTTTTCTTCGGGGTGAGCATGCGGCGGGAAGCGTAGCGCTTAGCGCGCGACGATCCTCCCCGGCAGGCCGCGTACCCTAGGTCGGTAGGCCGGGAGGGGCCTTGCCTTCGTACTCGACGGTGACCCCGGCCGATTCTTCAATGACCTTCAAGACCGAGAAGTACTGGTCGCGGCCGTAGCCCTGGGCCTCGGCGCGGGCCATGAGGTCGTAGGCGGCGTGGGAGACGCTGAGCGGGACCTCGACGCTGGCGGCGTGGTGCATGGCCAGGCGGATGTCTTTGTGGGCCAGCGCGGTCATGAAGCCGGGGGTGAAGTCGCGCTCTTCGAAGACCTGCGGGTAGGTGGCCAGGTGGCGGGTCCAGGCGGAGGTTTTGGAGAACGCGGTGACCATCTGCTTGAGGGTCAGGCCGCTCTTCATGCCCAGCGCGGTGGCTTCGAGAGCGGCGCAGAGGATGGTGATGTTGAGCATGTTGTTGACGAGTTTCAGGGCCGAGCCGGTGCCGACCGGGCCGAGGTGCTCGGTGGATTCGCCCATGCAATCGAAAATCGGGGCGGCCGCGGCATAGGCGTCCGCGTCGCCGCCAACGACGAAGCCCAGGGTGCCGGCGGCGGCGGCGGCCGGGTTGCGCAGCATCGGCGCGTCCAGCACCTGCACCCCCTGCGGCTCGAGACGCCGGGCATGGTCGACGACCGCAGCCGGGTCGATGGTGGATTGCTGGATCAGGATGGCGCCTTCGCGGAGAGTCTCGGCCAGGCCGTCTTCGCCGAACACCGCGGCTTCCAGGTGGACCGGGGCGGGGAGGACGGTGATGGCGATGTCGGCGTCGCGGCCGGCGTCGGCGGCGCTGGTGGCGGCGCGGGCGCCGTCAGCTTCCAGCGCGGCGACGGCGTCGGGGTTGATGTCGTAAATGGCGACTTCGTAGCCGCCTTTGAGGATGTTGCGGGCGACGCCGGCGCCCATGATGCCGGCGCCGATCAGGGCTACGTTATTGATTGGCAAAGGGGTCCTCCTGGGGGGGCAGGGGGCTTCGGGGATTGGGCCCAACCTCGGCGTGGACTCAGATCCGGATGCGACTACACGGGCGGCGATCCGTGGCAGATGTAGCGATTGACGCTGAAGAGGTATTCGCTGCGGGAATCCAGTTCGGCGAGGTCGGAACGCCAGCGCCGAATGTCATTGGCAGGCAGGCAGCCGTGTTTCGCGGCCCAGTCGGCGATGACGCCGGCAAGGTGGTGACCGTAGAGGCTGGGGACAAAACGGTCGTTGGCGATCGCGCTGATGTTCCAACCCACGTCCGCGAAGCCGGCGGCACGAAACAGCGCGGGCAGGCGGCGGCCCATCCACCCGGCGGGTCCAGAATCACAAAATGCCCGCAGCACGCGGCGGGACAGGTACTCGTCGGAGGCGGAGTAGACGACGGTGTCCCAGTCGGTGTGGACGGCGACAACACGGCCGCCGGGTTCACAGACGCGGGCGGATTCCTTGAGGAAGGTAACCGGGTCGAGGGTCCATTCGAGGGCATCGATTGAAAGGACGGCGTCGAAGCATCGATCCGAAAACGGGAGGCGCTGGCCATCGCCGACAAGCAGAGGCGGGATTGACTGCTCCCTCTGGTCGGACGCGAGCGTCTGGACGCGGTTTTCGATGCCGAGGGTCAGGCGAAGGTTTGGGTTGCGTTCGATAGCGAATCGCAGAAAGGCGCCGTTGCCGCAGCCGACATCGAGAAGGGTCTTGATGCCTTCGCCGCAGGCCGCGAACACCTCACCGTAGTGTTCTTCGAGGTCGGGCCGAGCATCATGCAGCGGGGCGACTATCCCGACCTGCGCGCAGGTCGGGCCACGGGCCAGGCTCCGCCTGTTTCATCTAGCAGCGGATGCAAGCTGAAAACGGTCAGGCCGTAAAGAAGAGCACGGTCGGGGACCGTTACCACTCGACTTCGGTGAAGTCCTGCGCCCAGTAGAGCGGGCCGTCGTAGTGGGCTTTGACGTCCTGGATGGCTACCGCCATGGCGTCCAGGTTTTCGAGGTCGCCGCCCTGGTGGTTGACCAGCATGCGCTTCGCGCCGGCTTCGGCGGCCATCTTGGCGGCGCCGATGCTGCCGGTCTCGGAAATGCGGCTGGGGCGGTCGGCGATGTCGGCCTCGCGGCGCACGATCTCCTGTACGAACATGTCGGCGTCGCGGGCCAGCTCGACCACGGCCTCGGTGGGCGCGGTGTCGCCGCTGAACGCTATGACGCCCTCTTCGGTCTCGAAGCGGAAGCCGTAGCAGTTGATGTAGGGCTGGGCGTGCTTGACCTCCAGGGCCGTGCATTCCCAAGTCTTGCCGCTGGCAACCTTACCGTTGGTGTATTCGTGGACGTGGATGACCGGCTCGGGGCGGTCGCCCTGGCCGCCGCGGGTGTGATAGGCGTGGACGCTCATGGGATGGTTGGTGCGGGCGACGACGTCGTACCACAACGCGCCGCGCTCTTTGCTCCAGATGCGCTCGGTGACATCCTTGATCGGCTCCGGCCCGTAGACCTGCAGGTCGGGCTGGGTGCCGTTGCACTGGTCGAAGCGGGTCATCAGGAAGCAGGGGTAGTCGGAGATGTGGTCGGAGTGGAGGTGGGTGAAGAAGAGGTGCTCGATTTCCGTGGGGGAGACGCCCATCTGGTACATCTTGTAGGTGGCGGCCGGGCCGCAATCGATCATGAGCCATTCGCCGCCGATCTCGAGCAGAAAACAGGTGCCCCAGCGATTCGGGGTGCGGCTGGGCGTTCCGGCGCCGACGACTTTGATTCTTGGCATGGGGTCCCCCTTGCGAGTGCGGCGGTGGTGGTCGGACTGATATTAGGGAAAGCGGGCGGCGGCGTCCCGGGAGGCATTACGTGCGGGCACGTACCGGGTGAGATTCGGCGGAT
>CAYYTN010000078.1:1278-6617 GCA_964474495.1 uncultured Chloroflexota bacterium | reverse complement strand
TGAGCGCGATGGTGAGGCGATCTTGGTCACCCAGAAACGGCTATGCCCGGTCAGGGCCGACTTCGACCCGAGTCCCCACGGCCCGGTCGTGCCATCCGCGGCCGTCGGGGTCGGTGAGAGTCCGGAACACAAATAGCAGATTGACGACGGGCACAGCCAAGAAGAATACAGCGGCGAGGTCGCGAGCGATAAGTCGGAGCCTTCCGGCTGCCGCGCCGGAGTCGCCCTCCACGACCTGCAAGCCGACGAGCCAATCCCCCGGTGGCTTACCCATGAAGAGGATCGCCACGAGCCGATACATCCAGCCCAAAGGGAGAATGACATAGAACATGTATGCCAAATCCGTCGCAAGAGATTCCGGATATTCAGAATCCAAAGGTTCGGGGTCAACCCAGACGAGCGCGATGCTCATGACCAGAAGGATTGCCAGCACGACCGCGAGGTCCACAAGGGACGCCGCAACTATCGCTCGTCGGACCACCGAACACCTCTATTGCCTCCCCCGTGCGCCGAAGAAGCAGGCGCCGGAAGGGAGGATATGAGTTATGGGAGCAAGTATATGGGATGCAGTTTCAACGGGTTGGGCGATTGTTTGCCGGGTCAGCAAGTGGTGGGGCGGCACGATTCCCCCGGATCGATCGGGCCGCTCATGGGGCTGGCTAGAATCAGGAGCAGCGTCGTTGTCGAGAAGTTCGGAGCGGGGCTTGCGCGCAAGCGAGCTTTCCTATGATGAATTGGTCGAATGGCAGGTGGAATCATTAATACCGGTCGGATGGGCAATTGGAATGGCCCCACATTGTCGACGTCAGATATTGAGATCTCTGATCGCAGGAAGCTCGTCGACTCTTCTTGGGACGCCTGCGCACTACGACCTCCAGAGCGCCAGTCTGTCCAATGCGGCCGATCGCTCCCGCGAGCGCCTCGCATCCATCATTCGCAAGTGGGGTCGCGCTTGTGTATGTGCCCCGGATACACCGATCGTATCGGTCCCAGAGGCACAATAGGGTGGGCCGCGAGTTCAGGCCGCCGCCGAGAGCGAATTCGTGGCGGCCCGACGCAGCGGTGAAGGTGTAGACAGTGAATCAAGACGCCTGGACTGAGGCTTTCGTCTACTTCTCGGTTTTCGGCGTTGGGGGAGCGGCATGGGCCTGGACCGTAGTTCGCGGGCGACAAAAACGAATCCGGCTCGCGACTGCGTCAGAACAAGCGCGGCTCCGGAGCATCGAGCTCCCTGAAGGAGGAGACGTAGAACGACGCGATGAGGCGAACCGGATTGCCCGCGACGAACCTGGATCGGCAAGAGCGGGTCCCGCACCGGCTCACTTCGCGGCTCGGTTCGGCGCCGCTGCTATCGACGGAACGCTCCTCGCCATGGGGATATTCCTGATTGCTCAAGTCGAGGCGGAAGGTCCCCTCACCTTTGAGTGGGTCTTCGCCCCGGGGACGATCGCGTATGCCTTCCTCTGGATAGTCGGCGGGTGGATATGGGCGCCACTGAATCCGACCATTCGCGGCGCGACGATCGGGAAGCGGATTGTTGGAATCGAGATCGTATCGAGGGCCGTTGGCCCTGCTTCAGCGGTGCAGATTCTGCACCGGCAGGTGATGTTCCTGCTCCTGGCACTGATCCCCGTGATCAACCTTTTGAATTGGTCGGTCGTGGTATTTGGCTCTGAACATCGCGGGTGGCATGACCGCGCCGCCGGCACCATCATCGCGTGGGATGACGATGCGTCAGGTTGGTGAACGTTCGGCCGCCGGAATGATGACCGTGGTCCTTCGAGCCGCGAGCCGCGAAGTCGGAGCCTGGACGGAGGTCCCTACCCGGGAAAGAGGATGGTCACGGAAATTCCCGGAATACGGACGTTAGACGAAAAATTTCATTGACATGGGTCTGAGATCAGCCTCACAATGAATTGGCGGCGATTGCACGAGAAAGCCCCGGGAGACATACATGCGACTACGAACAGGGCGGGATTCGGCGGATGGTCGTGGTCGTGAGCGGCGCTGGTAGCTACGCAGGGTTGGCTCTCAGTGGTCATGCCCAGCCGTGGTCGCTGGTAAAATGGAGCGTGGTGTCAAGGCTGATGAACCTGGAGCGCGGGTTGCGTAAGGCAATCGGGATAGTACTGGCGTGGCCCTCGGTGCGTGTGTGGCAGCTGCTCCTGGTGGCGGTGGTGGTGGCTGTAGCGGTGTTCAGCCAATGGCAGGCAGAGCGGCCGCTCAACGAAAGGTACTCAGAGCGGGAGATCGCGTATTTCAAAGAAGTCGCGTTTGAGGACGAATACGACATGTTTCATCGCGGCGAATTGCTGCTAGAGGGCGGCGGTTCCTCAGGCGATCGAGTGGCCAAGTGGGAGAAGGACATTCGACTCTGGGTCATGGGGGTATTCACCGACGACGATCTGGCGCAGATCGATCGGGTAGTGGCGGAGCTATCCAAATTGCTCGGCCCGGTCAGCATGACCCGGGTCGATGACGAATCGGAGGCGAACGTCCTGGTACTGTTTGCCCCGTCCAGCGCAAGCCTGGGATATGTTGGCCTCGTCGGGATCGGGAGGCCGAGGACGGGCCGAGAGGAAGCCAATCCGTGGGCGATCGACCGAGCGCGGATTGGGCTCTATTCGGACGATCCCGCAAATCGACGAGAGACGAGTATCCGTGTAGGTATTACGCTAATCCTTGGCCTGGAATTTCGTTCAGTGGGGTTCTTTCGCAGCGCCATTCTGGATGACCCGCCCAGTTGGGATGACCCGCCCACTTGGGATGAGCTGATCGCCCTGGAGGAAGCGAGTATCCGGATCCTGTATGAAGAGAAGATTGAGGCGGGAATGACGCTGGAGGACTTGAAACGGTTGGGGTTGTAGACGGGGGTATGATTGGGGAAGGGGGCAGCGTCGCCGACTTGAGTAGCTGACGCCGAGTAGCCGAGACATAGACGAATATGAGTGCCACGAGCACCGGTCGAAAGACCGGTGCTTTGTTGTTTGAGCGGGCCGAGGGCGGGATACGGACTCCACCAGCAGATCGTTGGTCACACACGAACCGAAGCAACCAGATTCGGAGAAGAAACGGATGTTGAAAGTGACGAATGACGGCAGCCACTGGAGCAGCCCGGGGAGCGTACGTAGACGCCCACATGCGGGAGCGCCTAGCCGGTTCCTACTCCATGTTGACTATCGCAAGAGGGGAACTTCGCCATCGGCCGGCTCGCGAATTCGTGAAGCCAATGGAGCCTGCAATGGGGGGCAGGAATACCCGCGAACCAGATCTAGAAGCCGGTCGCTGAGGTCGGACCCGTTCGAACTCGAACGGGCGGAACGACGCCAATTAAGAACTTCGATCGCGAGAAGTGATGCGCAAATACGAGGAGATCGGCAATGCCTGGGGAACTGAATAGTCCAGAACTGCAACAGCGGCTCAATGAGTTGTTGGCGTGGCTTTCGGTGGAGTGGTTCGCCGTTGAGAAACTGGAGTATGTGCTCGACTCTCACATAGCGGCCGGCACGATGCACGGTCCGGAAGCCCGTGAATTGTTGGGCGATAGAGATGCTACGGCATCCCGAACTGCCAACGAATTTGAGCCTCGGTACCAAGAGATTGCCTATAGTGCGCGGGTCCTTCGCTGGCATCACCACCTGCATTGGTGGAACGACTACCCTTGGGCCCTAACGGACAAAGAATTCCGAGAGATGCAAGAGGACGAGGAAGTCCTCAGCACTGGTGCCTTGGTTCCAGCGTATCTCTACGCGGATCCCTACCGGGAATACAAGGGCGACTACGTCAAAGAGGTAAAAGCGTCACTCGGGGATGCGTGGGGACAGGAGCACAATCCCCGTCCGCGCCCCGAAGTGATCGCATCGTTCAAGTCAATGCATGGCCTGTCTGACACGATAATGCAGAGAGCGCCCACACTTGATGAGCTCTTCCAGATGGGCGACTATCTCACTGCCAAAGACGAGGCTGGCGAATACTCTCACTTCCCGTGGCTCTATCAGTCTGAGCGCCTAGAACTCATAACATTCGTCAACGACCTGGTACAGCGAATACTCCACCCGGATGGCGAGGCAAGCGAGGCGGTAGGCGCGACGCAGGGAATGTCCTCAGAAGGGCTGTCGGTCAGTTTCAGCGGCGGCATGGGCAGCTTTGGATACGGCGTTGGCACACCACACTTCACTTTCGCCGGAACCCCCACTCAGTCCTTCATGGACCTGGAGAAGGATTTGCGGGACATGTTCTCGGGGAACCAGGCGGCGACGGAGGACCTGACGGGAAGCGTGGCGGGCGCGACGGAAGCGCACGACTCGTGGATGACCCAACTGGTCGAGGGCCGGTGGGTGACGGACGAGGTGACCGGGGAGATCGTCGGGCACACCGGAGCTACGGAGGAGGCGACGGCGACGGTTGGCAATGCCGCGCTGACGCTGGAGACGCAGGTGGACCCGGCGCTGTCGAACGCGGCGCTGCTGCACGCATTGACGCAGGCCGAGGTGCTGGACACGGAGGGCACATACCGGGAGTTGAGCGAGGAGTCGATGGCGGCGGCGGTGGAGGGGATTCGCGATACGGGCAAGATGCCGGCGGCGCTGGGGATAAGCGGCGCGGAGATGGACGGCGTGGTGCAGAGCCTGATCGGACAGTACGGCAGCCTGGAGGCGGCGTTCGTGGCGGCGGCGATGTCGTCGCAGAGTGGCCCGTCGTCTTCGCCGAGCAACGGCCCGGACCCGGAATCGGGCGATCCCGAGACGGCGGCCGAGGAGCCGGAGAAGACGCTGGAGCAAATCGTCAAAGATGTGTTCGTGACCGAAGACGCGCCGACCCAGGCCTGGATCGTGCAGAACATGGGCGCGGTGATCGAGACGGGCGACAACGCCGGCAAGACCTTCCAGGAACTCGCCGACAACGAGGCCTACAAGGAGGCCCACGGCGGACAGAACATGCCCGGGTTCGCGCTGGGCGGCATCGTGCCCGGTCCGGTCGGCGCGCCGATCTGGGCGATGGTCCACGGCGGCGAACGCATCCTGCGCAGCTCGGAAGCGGCCGGGGACGTGACCATCAACCTGAACGTGGAGAACCGCAACATGAGCGAGGCGGATCTGCTGCGGACGGTGCGCAGCGGCCTGCTGCGCATGGACCGCCGGGTGGTGGGGGTGCTGGGGCAAAGGGCGCAGTAGCCAGCCACAGTCTGATTCGTGCTCCCAGCGGATGCACGAGATGGGCGGGTGAGGGAGATCCCAACCTGCACGCAGGTCGGGCCACGCGACCACAGCAGCCACCGGCTGTTTGGTTCTTCCAGCGGCAGCCACAGCGGACACAGTCCGTTTGGTTCTTTCCGCGGC
>CAYYTN010000078.1:0-1268 GCA_964474495.1 uncultured Chloroflexota bacterium | reverse complement strand
TCCTCTCAAGGGACGCTGGTTGAGCCGCAGCGTGGGCGGCAGATTGGCTAAGGAGAAAGCGCCGGTAGGGGGCTAGAATCGCCGTCGGGGGAACCAGCAACGGCGGGCCGGCGGTGTTTGAACTCAGTGTGGATAGCGCGCGGGGCTATGCCATGGAGCGGGGTTTGCTGGAGGAGGGCCAGGCGGTCGAGGCGCGGGACCTGGCCGGCGGGGTGTCGAATGCGGTGATCTTGCTGGCGACGCGGGACGGCGGGCTGGTGCTCAAGCAGCCCTACCAGCGCCTGCGGGTGGCGGAACGCTGGGAGATCGACCGCGAACGAGTGTGGCACGAGGTGGCGGCGATCCGCGCCTGGTCGGAAATCCTGGGCGACGGCTGGGCGCCGCGAATCCTGCACGAGGACCGCGCGAGCTACCTGTACGTGATGTCGCGGGCACCGGCGGGAGCGCGGAACTGGAAGGAGATACTGCTGGCCGGGGAGGTCGGAGCGGCGCCGGCGCGGCAGGCCGGGAGCGCGCTGGGCAAGGTGCACCGGTTGACGACGGGACGGGAGTCGACCGCGCGGGCGTTCCCGCATCACGAGGTCTTCGTGCAGGGGCGGCTGAATCCGTATTTCGGGCCGATCGTCGACGCCGGCGGGCCGCTGGCGGGTCCGTTGCGGGACCTGGGCGAGCGTCTACTTTCGCGGCGGCTGGCGCTGGTGCACGGCGACTTCAGCCCGAAGAACATCCTGGTGACGGAGGAGCGCCTGTTCCTGATCGACTTCGAGATCAGCCACTACGGCGATCCGGCGTTCGATGCCGGATTCATGCTGTGTCACCTGCTGCTGAAGGCAGTGCATCGGTACCGGGAGCGGGACCGCTTCTTCGGGCTGGCGCGGGAGTTTTGGCTCAGCTACCGGGGCGCCTTCGGGGAAGCGGCGCCGGCGGATATCGAGTCGACGACGGTCGCAACGTTGGGCGGGTTGCTGATCGCGCGGGTGGATGGCAAATCGCCGGCGGAATACATCGTGGACGACGCCCGGCGGGATGCGCTGCGGGAGGCGGCGGCAGGAATCTTGTTGGGTGGCGTCGCGACCGTGGAGGAAGCTATCGAAGCGGTGGATCATGAACTGGAACGAATGGAGTCGCAATGCCCGCCATCACATCCGTAGTCGGTCGTGAGGTGCTGGATTCGCGGGGCTACCCGACGGTGGAGGTTGAGATCGGGTGCGCGGGCGGTGGGTTTGGCAGAGCCATCGTGCCGTCCGGAGCTTCGACCGGCTCGCACG
>CAYYTN010000077.1:2425-10234 GCA_964474495.1 uncultured Chloroflexota bacterium | reverse complement strand
AGCCGGACCGGACAGTCTTCTCGGAGTTGCACGCCGAAGGGGTCCACACGACTTGCGTGATGGCCCGGCAGGGCGACCTGAAATACGTGCACACGACCGGGTTCGCGCCGCAGCTATACGACCTGGCCGGCGACCCGGACGAATGGGAGAACCTGGCTGGGCGTCTGGAATTCGCGGCCGACGAGGCGCGGCTGGCGCAACTGGTCGCCGACGAGTTTGATTTCGACGCCATCGAGCCTGGCTCGGCGCGAGATCGTGAAGCAGGCGAAGGACGCCACCGGCGGGCCGCAGTGGGACTTCCAGCCGATGCGCGACGCGACTCAGCAGTACTGGCGCAAGAGCTAGGGGTCGCAGCCCCCTTTTTTTGCACCTTCGGAGGTTGCAGGCCGAGTGCGGGCGATTGGGCGGTTTCTTGCGCCTTCGGTGGATAGCTTCTGGATGGTCGCCGCCGAGGGACGGCGGCGGTGGCTCAGGCCCTAGCCGGAGGCGCGAAAGAGCCGTCGGAGACGGCCCCAACCTGCCTGCAGCAGGCACAGCCTGTTCCCGTCTGGTAATTGACGCGATTTGCGGGAGGAGCCCATTCGCGCCGGGCGGGATCAGCCGCCCACGCGCACGGCGAATCTGCGGACTTCCAGCCGCTGCACCTCGTCCGCGCAGTCGGTGCGAGCGCAGACGTCCGAATCGGAGGGATAGCGTTCGAAGTAGACCCGGAACACCTGCCGCCCGGACTCGCCAATAACAAAAGAGTGTTCGCGGATCTGGGTTGCCACTACACGGCCGTCAAACGAGTAGATCAGCGTATCGGCGCCATCATAGGCAAGGCGAAAGGTGTGGTAGTCGGAATCTATGGCGGCCATGCTGGATACGCTCTGCTCGCTCCAATCGCCGTAGTAGTGCCCCGGGGGCACAATTGTGTTTCCCGAGGGTGAGTCGATCTGATTGGAGTTCAAGTGCCAGTGCTGGAACCAGTAGGAGGGGGCAAGGCTGGGGTACGCGGGAGAGTTGAGACCGACCAGCACGTTTGCGCCGCTGGTGGCGAGGTTGATTCGGGCTTCAACCTCCATCTCGTAGGCGGCCCCCGCCAGGACTGGTGGGGCGAGCCGGCTCGAGACTGAGACCCGGGGGTAGTTGGCCTCCGGGGCGCGATCGATTTCGACCGATAGCACACCCTCCTTGAAGGTGACTCGGGGCACCGGCTCATAGCCCTCTCCGATCTCCACGTTCCACGCCCCGGCATCGAGGGGAAGCGACAGGAGGCCGGTTGCCTCTTCCGGCAGGGGGGTGGGGGGCGGCAGGGCTTCCGCAGGAGCCGAGAGTTGCCGCGCCCAAGGCTCCGCTCGCCAGCGAAAAGAGGGATCGGCGGGTCAAGAGTCTCTTTGTCCACATATCGGTAGCGAGAGTATGGGCCGGTCTGCTCCGCGCGCAACTATCCACTGTCTTTGGTCGCCCCGGCGGTTCTGCGGCCGGTCGGCCGCGGGCCGGTTAGCGGCCGTACGTCCGTGGCGATCGATCGGGCTGGAACTACCCGGGCGGCGACGGACCGGTTCTTCACATATGGGCGGAATCCGCGGGCTTGGTAGGGTACGTGGTCGGGGTCAGGGTCTCGGGAGAGACCGGTATGAGAAGCGTCGACTGGCCGGATTCTGGAGAACGAGGGGCAGATTCTTTGAAACGTATTCTGTTGGCGTTGCTGTTGACCGGGGGAGTGGCGGTGCTGGCGGCCTGTGGCTCGGACGCGGTGGAGGATGCGACCGAACCGGCGGCGCCGGCGGCGGGGCCGGCGGCGATGGAGGTCGCGGCGGAACCGGTGGTTGAGCCGGGGGCGGCCCAGGCGGCTGACGAGGCCGATGAAGCTGACACCGAAGAAGCGGATGAAGCGGCGGATGATGGCGCGGCTGATGAACCTGATGACGCCGCGGAGGCAGATAAGGCCGTTGAGGATGACGGCCCGATGGGTGACGACTCGGACGACGGCGACGATGCGGACGAGTCCGACGACGATGGCGAAGACGACGCTGACGATGACGGCGCGGACGACGACGGCGCTGGCGATGACGACGGCGCCATGGACTCCACCGGCTCGGAATGGGCCGATGGCTGGGCGCTGGTGGTGAAGGCCCGGGTCGACACCGTGATGCGCTTCCAGCGCCTGCAGGTCGTGAGCGAGTCGCACGTCGGCGGCTATGAACTGCGCGTCTGGCGGCGGTTCCGCGATTCGTTCGTTGACGGGGACGGCCCGATGAGCCTGACCGTCGGCGAGACCAGCGTGCTGCCGGACGTCCCCGGCGCGGCGGATTTGAACGCCGCCGCGGTGGTCTACATGGAGCACATGTACGCGATCTTCGTGACCTTCCTGCAGTACCTGGAGACCGGCGAGCAGGAGTACTGGGACGAGTACCAGCGGTTGATGCCGGAGGACGACGCGCTGTGGGCCGAGCTGAAGGCTGATGCCGCCGCGTACATCGCGACGCTCGGCTGACCAGCAGCCACAGCAGGCACAGCCTGTTTTGTCCTACCGGCAGATGTGCCGACTCGGCCCCCCGCCGGAGGCGCAAGAAAGCGGTCGGTGACCGCCCCGCCGGAGGCGCGAAAAAGCGGTTTGTGACCGCCCGACCTGCACGCAGGCCGGGCCACGTAGACGCGGCAGCCACAGGCTGTTTGGCTCTGGCAGAGGGCGCGGGTTGGTCGCAGGTCCCCGGATCGCCCCGGGGTTGGCGGTAGGACCCTGAACCGTTCCCCCGGGTTGGCCGGCCGGGGGGTTTTGATCCAGACTCGGGCCGGGACGTACCGGTAGTTTGAAGAGTTGGATCTAATCGTATGCGGACGCGCGCGAGTATCGTGGCGGTGGCCCGGCGCGGGCTATTGCTGGTGCTGGCCTTGCTGGCGGTGCTGGCGCTGAGCGACCGGCCGGCGGCCGCCAACGGCGCACACCCGGACGCGCAGACGTACTACTCGGACCCGGCGGGGCCGTATTTCGTCCAGGTCGACCTGGCGCCCTACACCGGGATTGTGCATGTGGCGGTGTTCGCCTCGGAGATGGGCAGCGGGGTGGCGGTGACCGACCTGGCGGTGACGGTGGCGGCGCGGCCGGCGGGGGATGGCTGGGTCGAGCGGCCCGCCCCGGTGGGCCCGCTGACGGCGCGGCGGGTGGCGGCGAAGGAGTTTGGCGTGGACCTGGTGGTCGAGTCACCGGGGTTGTGGACGTTCGCGATCGGCCTGGACGGCGCGCCGGGGACGGCGGCGGTGGAGCTGGAAGTGCCGCTGACGAAACCGGCGTCGCTGGCCGGGCTGCTGCCGGCGATTGTGCTGATCGCGCTGGTGGCGCTGGTGGTGCCGGTGTTCCTGCTGCGCCGCTACTACCGGGGGCTAAGGGAACGGCGGACGCGGCCGGACTTCTTCGAGGACTAGCCGCCGCGAATCGGGGGCGCCGGCCGGCTGGCTAGAGCCTGGCGGTTGATTTCTGCAAGGCCTTCGATGAGGCGCCGGTGGCGCCGTCGGATGAAGCCGAACTGGCCGCCCTCGAAGTGTTCGGTCGCCTCGAGGCGGACATGGCCGCCTACGATCTGGACCCGGAAGAAGTGGGGCTCGAGATGTTGAGGGAATGCCCGGAGGCGGGGATTGCCACCGAGTCGGTGGGCGGGCCGCCGGAGCCGGTGGTGGTGCCGAAGAAGATCGGCGACGAGCGGCCACAGCAGTCCCCGCGGCCACCGACTGTCTTGTTCTAGCGGCGGACGCGCGGTACTCGGCCAACCGCCGGAGGCGGAAGGAAAGCCGTCGGGGACGGTCAGCCACCGGCTGTCTTGTTCCAGCAGCGGACGCGAGTGGCAATGGGGCACGGGTGGGCCGGTTTGACTCGCCCCGCGCCAACGGCCAATGATGCCCACAGGCGAATCGCAAAGCGGATCGAGGTGCCAGCGTGACCGTGCAGGTGGGAATCATCGGGGTCGGGGCGATGGGGGCGGATCACTTCGAGCGGCTTGCCGAACGGGTCGCCGGAGCGCGGGTGGTGGCGGTGGCCGATGTGGACCTGGCCCGGGCCGAACGCCTCGCCGCCGGGACGCCGGGCGTGCGGGCCTACGGCGACGGGCAGGAGTTGATTGACGATCCGGCGGTGCAGGCGGTGGTGGTGGTGACCTGGGGCCGGTTTCATGCGAAGGATGTGGTGGCCGCCCTGGCGGCGGACAAGGACGTGTTCTGCGAGAAGCCGATGGCCGAGTCGGTGGAGGATTGCCGGCGGATCGTCGATGCGGAAATCGCCCACGGCCGCCGGCGCATCACGGTGGGCTTCACTCGACGGTTCGACGCCGGCTACCGGGCCATGAAATCGGCGCTGGACGCGGGCACGGTCGGCGCGCCGCTCATGGCGCACTGCGTGCACCGCAACGCCACCGCGCCGCCCTACGGCTTCACCGAGGAACAGTTCATGACCGACTCGGCGGTGCATGAGATCGATGTCTGCCGGTGGCTGTTCGGGCAGGAAATGGCGGCGGTGCGGGTGATGCGGCCGGCGCCGACGACCGCCGGCACGCCGGGCCTGCAGGACCCGCAGTTCCTGATCATGGAGACGGCCGGCGGGGCGGTGATCGATGTGGAGGTGTTCATGAACTGCGGCTACGCCTACGACGTGCGCTGCGAACTGGTGGCCGAAACCGGGACGCTGTCGCTGGGCGAGCCGACGGCGGTGGTCGTGCGCCAGGAGGGGGCCCGCGCGGGACCGATCTCGCCGGGCTACCTGGAGCGCTTCGCGCTGGCCTACGACCGGGAGTTGCAGGAGTGGGTGGACGGGGTGTCGGTGGGGCGGGCGATCGAACCGACCGCCTGGGACGGCCTGGCGGCGACGATGGTCTCGACGGCCTGTGTCGAGTCGCTGCATGGGGCGGGGCGGGTCGAGGTCGGCATGCCGGAGAAGCCGGAGTTCTACAGGTAGATCCCGATCTGGGACTTCCGCTCGTGCCCGCTACCCGCTCGGACCCTCAGGTAACAAAGCCAAGATCTTCTCGGTCAATTTGCCCCTGATCGCCTCCACTACATCTCGGTGAGCCTTGGCCTCGTAAAAGAGGAATATTGGCGTGTCTGGCGCCTCAGAATCGGGGTGCCCTTCTCCGTGCGTCCTCTGAACAACCCCGTAGGAGGTTCCAGACCCATCCGAAGGCTTTTCCTCTAGCGTGGCCACACTGTTCCCGACGAATATCTGTTGGGGTACAAAGTCGTCTGGATTGCTACGCATATGGGCGAACATTGGGGCGGCTTTCCCGCCCCAGCCGGGATACATGGGGTTGATATCGGTGAACGATGCATAGGCCGGGACCAAGCGATATTGGGGACGCTCGGCATCCTCCGCGAAATCACTCGGATAGCCCTCGATCTCTTGCCGGCAGAAACGCTCCAAATCAACCGCGCCGAGCCGCCTGGCTAGTTGAACTGCGTCTGCGAGGCATTCGTTGAGAGTAACTTGCCGCCGTGAGACTTTGGTAAGGAGTGCTTCAAGTTCGCCGTCGTGGCTGGGTGATTCTTGCGCTTCCGCCGGGATCAACTGCTCACGTGCCTCGTTCCGCTGGCGAACTGGAGCCCTAAGGAGACTGAATCCCAAAACGACCGCCGCGAACAGCAAGACGAAAGCTAGCCCCGCGCTTCCAGGCACGACTACCTGGCCCCAGACATCGCTGCTATCTGGATCCCAAGTGAAAACACCAGTGATCACGCCGCCGACTGTTCCGCCGACCACTTCCACCACCCAAAACCAGGGCCGGTGGATTGCGTGAAGGAGATCACCCCATCCTCTCCGCCAAGCGGATACCTGGGTATCACTGTTTTCACTTGCCGTACTTTGCATACTCCACCATAACCACTCGAGCTGGGGACGTGTCGAGGTGGTTTGATGAGACGATGTCTGGGCCGTCCTCAGTCGGCTCAGCCAGTCGAAGGGGATGCTGCCGCTCAATCATTGGATTGGCGAATGACAATCCCAACCTGCACGCAGGTCGGGCCACGCAGGCACAACTGGTCCTTCTTTCGCAGCGGACGCGGGAAACCGGGGCCCGGCTACTCGCGATCTGTCTGTCAGCAATAGTGGTTGGAGCGTGTGGGTGGCGGACCTATATTTCTAGTAGTCCCGATGGCGGGATTGAGACGAACCGGTGAGGAGAAGGTCGGAATGGCAACGGTCAGGTACCTGGTGAAGGATATTGAAGCGTCGGTGGCGTTCTACACGGAGCGGTTGGGTTTTTCGTTGAAGAACAATTTCGGACGGTTTGCGATGGTCACCCGGGACGACCTGACGCTGTGGCTGGCGGATCCGAAGACCTCGGCGGCGCGACCGATGCCGGACGGACGGGTCCCGGAACCGGGCGGCTGGAACCGGCTGGTGATCGAGGTGGACGACCTGGCGGCGCTGGTGGAGACGCTGAAGGCGGCGGGCACTCAATTCCGCAACGAGATCGTCAGCGGAGTGGGCGGGCAGCAGATCGTGGTGGACGACCCGGCGGGGAATCCGATTGAGTTGTTCCAGCCGGGCTGAGTGCGGCGGGCAGCTAGCCCCGGTTCGCTTCCCATTCTTCGCGGATGACGGAGTACATCGTGACATCTACGGGTAGCCCTCCGTAGATCTCGAATCGGCGCAGGGTGCGTTCGAAGGCAAATCCGGCTTTCTCTAGGACGCGGATGGACGCGGTGTTTTCGGGATCGACAGTGGCCTGGAGGCGATTGAGGGGACGGCCGGCGAAGGCCGTTTCGATCACCGCCGAAAGTGATTCGGTGGCCAACCCCTTGCCCCAGTGGGAGCGGGCGACGGCGTAGCCGACTTCGGCGCGTCTGTGGGCCGGTTCGAGCCGCAGATTGATACCGCCGATCGCGTGGCCCTCGAACTCGACGGCCCAGCCGACGCGGGTATCTGGATCAGCTTCCCGCCAGCGGGTGATGAACTCCTCGGCATGGCCGCGCCGGTATGGCTGCGGCAGATAGAGGAACCGGGGCCATTCGGGATCGGCGGCGTAGGCGAAGACATCGTCCGCGTCGTTGATGCGCCACGGCCGCAACAGTAGATGTTCGGTGTGGATTGCGGGCGGGAGGCTCTCGCCGGTGGAGTTCAACCGGCCTGGCCCGAAGCGCGCGGCGTCACTTCGCTAGCCACGGTTCGCTTCCCATTCTTCGCGGAGGATGGAATACATGACGACGTCGGTGGGGTGGCCGCGGTGGACGATGAAGTGGCGCAGGGTACCTTCGCGGGTCATGCCGGATTTCTCCATGACGCGGCCGGAGGCGAGGTTGCCGGCCAGGTAGTGGGCCTGGATGCGGTTGAGCGGCAGATGGCTGAAGGCGAGGTCGATGACCGCCCGGCAGACGGTTCGAGCCGGAGGTTGGTTCCGCCGATGGCATGGCCTTCGAATTCGATGGCCCAGATGGGGTTGACGGCGCGGTCGGCGGCGACCTGGGCGGTTAGGAACTCGACGGCGTGGCGGGGTTCGTAGGGCTGCGGGATGGGCAGGTAACGGGCCCATTCGGGATCGGCGGCGTAGGCGAGGACGTCGTCGGCGTCGTCGAGTCGCCACGGCCTCAGCAGCAGCCACAGGCTGTTTTGCTCTAGCAACGGATGCGAGTCGGAGTCGGTGGCGGGGCCCGCGACATCGTCGGACTGGCCACGGCGAGCGGGCAGCTCGACGCGGAATTCGCGAGGTAGATGTTCGCCGGAGATGGTGTCTTGCATCGATTGCCCCCGGGGGATTCTAGTCGCACGCACAGCCTGTTTGGTTCTAGCAGCGCAGCCACAGGCCGTTTGGCTCTACCAGCGGATGAGGGTCGAGCGAAGGCCGG
>CAYYTN010000077.1:0-2384 GCA_964474495.1 uncultured Chloroflexota bacterium | reverse complement strand
CGCCCCTTTTGCGCTGAGGGCGGATCGCCGGATTGGCTACTCTTGGACAGCCGAACCGCGGCGGGGGGCCGCGCGTTGATCCCGGACCTCACCATCCCCATGGCCGGCGACTCGATTGGAACTACCAGGATGCCCAGTTACGACGTCAGTGTTGTCATCGATCGGCCGGTTGAGGAGGTCTTCGCCTTCGTGGAAAACCCGGAGAACGATCCGATCTGGCGGAATTCGGTGGTCGAGGCGGAGGTCGAGGGTGAGAGCGCCGCGGACGCCGGTGAGGTCGTTGGGGAGGGTCTGGGCGCGACCGGTCGTGAGGTCTACAAGCTGCTCGGCCGCGAGGTCGAGACCCGGTGGGAGATAGTCGCGTACGAGCCGAATCGGAAGGTGGCCTACCGGAGCACTTCCGGTCCTTTCCAGTACGAGGGCGTTTGGACCTACCGGCTGACCGATGGCGGTACCGAGATCACCTTCGCGATCGAATGGGAACTGGTCGATGGGCACGATTTTGACGGGATGGCGGATCGAGTCTGGGGCCGGGTGCACCGCCAGAACGTCGAGGGAAGCCTGCAGGCGCTGAAGAAGCTGCTGGAGGCCTAGGCGGCGGCCTTCGCGGCCAGTGGCGGTCCAGCCCGGCCGGCGGCAGCCACGGGCTTATTTGCTCTACCAGCGGGTGGAGGGAACGAGCCGACGGGTCCCAACCTGCGCGCAGGTCGGGCCACGCAGGCACAGCAGCCACAGGCTGTTTTGTTCTAGCAGCGGATGCGAGGCGCTGGGCGGCGGCCGGCGGCCGGCGGCCCGGGCATCAGTCCTGCCGAAGGCGGAACGAAGGCCATTGTGTGGCCTAGACATCGGCGGCGGAGCCGTCGGCGTGCCAGTTGCTGCCGATCGGGACCAGGTGGCGCGGGTGCTTCGCGATGTAGTCGAAGTCGAGTTCGATGCCGAGGCCCGGGCCGGTCGGCAGCTCGAAATGGCCATCTTTGACCACCAGCGGCTCGACCAATGCCTCTTCGAAGTACGGCTTCTTGCGGGCATATTCGAGCACCAGGAAGTTGGGCGTGGCGGCGGCGAAGTGCAGATTGGCGGCGCTGGCGACCGGGCCGTTGGGGTTGTGCGGGGCGACCTGGATGTAGTGGGTCTCGGCGTGGGCCGCGATGCGGCGTAGTTCGGAGATGCCCCCGGCGTAGCAAATGTCCGGCTGGATGATCGGCACGGCGCGGGTCTCGATCAACTCGCGGAAACCCCAGCGCGTGTAGAGGCGCTCGCCGGTGGCGACCGGGACGCCGGGGACCGCGCGGGCGACCTCGGCGTAGGCCGGGATGTTGTCCGGGGGGATGAGTTCCTCGGCGAAGAAGACGTCCAGGGGCTCGAGTTTCTGCAGAGCGCGGATGGCGGCCGGCGGGGTGAGGCGGCCGTGGAAGTCGATCATCAGGTCCATCTCGGGTCCGACGGCGGCGCGGATTTCGGCGGTCATCTCGGCGGCGATGTCGGCCAGCTTCATTTCGGAGATGGCGTGCTTGTCGGCTTCCGGTCCGTACTTGATTCCGCCGAACCCGGCGGCCTGCGCTTCGAGGGCCTGCTCGACGGCGGTGCCGGCGAAGTCGTTGCGGACGTAGCAGCGGACGCGGTCGCGGACCGGGCCGCCGAGCATCTTGTAGACGGGCAGGCCGGCGACTTTGCCGGCGATGTCCCAGAGGGCCATGTCGATGCCGCTGATGGCGGCGCCGAGCACCGGGCCGCCGCGCCAGAAGGGGTGGCGGTACATCTGCTGCCAGAGGTGCTCGACGCGGGTCGGGTCCTGGCCGAGCAGGACGTTGCGCAGGTGCTGGACCGCGCCGATGACGGCGGTGTCCATGTCCAGCAGGGTGGCGTCGCCGATGCCGGTGACGCCCTCGTCGGTGTCGATAAGTACGAAGGTCCAGTTGCGGTTCAGGAGGACGTGCTCGTCGGGCGGGGCGCCGACGTCGATGGTGCGGATGTCGGTGATCTTCATCGCTTCGCGACCTTCGCTGCGGCTATGTGCCGGATGAGAATACCCGGTTGATGTCGCGGCGTCGTGGCGGCCGGCGAGAGCGTGGCGCCGACCGGGTTGAAAGGGATACGGGTTGCGGGCCGCGGACCTCGGCCGGGGCGGGAAATGTTGGACTGCCGATGTGCCGCTCGATTGGCTACTCTTGGAGAACCGAACCGCGGCGGGGGGCCGCGGGTTGATCCCGGACAACGCCCTTCCCCCATGGCGTGTCTTTCGATTGGAACGCGACGGATGCCAAACTACGACGTGAGTGTTGATATCAAGCGGCCGGTTGAGGAAGTGTTCGCCTTTGTGGAGAACCCGGAGAACGATCCGATCTGGCGGAACTCGATGGTCGAGGCGGAGGTCGAGGAAGAGG
>CAYYTN010000076.1:7357-10350 GCA_964474495.1 uncultured Chloroflexota bacterium | reverse complement strand
GGCGCGACATCCTCGACGGCGCCGAGAGCATCGTCTTCGGCATCAGCCGCGACCTCGAAACCGGCCAGCACGTCAGCCTCCGGGAAGTGCTGACCGAGTACGTCGACCAGCTGCATTTCCGTCACGAGCGCCCCGACATGCTCAGCGGCGTGCCCACCGGCTTCCCGCGCCTCGACGAGATCCTCGGCGGCTTCCAGCGCTCCAACCTGGTCATCATCGCCGCCCGCACCGGTGTCGGTAAGACCACCTTCATGCTTAACGTCGCCTGGAACGCCGCGCTGAAGAACAAGGTCCCGGTCGTCATCTTCACCCTCGAAGTGGCGCCCGATCAGCTCTGTCAGCGGCTCATCAGC
This sequence comes from uncultured Chloroflexota bacterium, assembly GCA_964474495.1. Lineage (GTDB taxonomy): Bacteria > Chloroflexota > UBA11872 > UBA11872 > VXNJ01 > JASLPR01. Next base: position 9,997 of record CAYYTN010000076.1, on the reverse strand, counting down.
ATGCAGGGCGGCATCGACTCCAGCCTCCTGCGCGACGCCCGCCTGACCGACGGCGATTTCCAGAAGGTCAGCGCCGCCGTCGGCGAGCTGTCCGAGTGCCCGATCTTCATCGACGACTCGCCCTCCCTTAACGTCATCCAGTTGCGCGCCAAGTGCCGCCGGCTCCAGGCCGAGCACAACGTAGGCCTGGTGGTCATCGACTATCTCCAGTTGATGCACGCCCCCGGGCACCGCGAGAACCGGGTCCAGGAGATCTCCGAGATCACCCGATCGCTCAAGGCCATCGCCCGCGAGTTGGAAATACCGGTCATCGCCGGCGCCCAGCTTTCCCGGGCCATCGACTCCCGCCCCGACCAGAAGCCGCGCCTCTCCGATCTGCGCGAGAGCGGTTCCATCGAGCAGGACGCCGACATAGTCATGTTCCTCTACGCCGAATCCGGCGACATTCAGCACTCCGGGCCGCTGCGCATGAAGGCCGAAATCGCCAAGCACCGCAACGGCGCGGTCGGTGAGATGGACCTCGTCTTCCTGCGCAACCAAGGCGTCTTCCTGCCCGACCGCGGCGCCACGGCCACTCTCTAGCCCGACCTCCGCGGAATCCACGTCCCGGGGTCATATAATGAAAACTGAGCGCGGCGTCGCCCCATCGGTAGGGCGGCCCGACCGTCCCAATCGTTCCTGAGCGCCCGTGGTACTAGGCTGGATCAAGAAAATCGGGGAAGACACCCCCGAAAAGTTGGCCCGACGGCTCACGCCGATCGTGGAAGCCGTCGCCGGCCACGAGCCGGCCATGCAGGCGCTTTCCGACGACGACCTGCGCGGCAAGACCCCGGAGTTCCGCCGCCGCCTGGAAGGCGGCGAAGCGCTCGAAGACCTCCTGCCCGAGGCCTTCGCCGCCGTCCGCGAAGCCACCATCCGCACCATCGGCGACCGCCAGTTCGACGTCCAGATCATGGGCGGCGTCGTCCTCCATCGCGGTCACGTCGCCGAGATGAAGACCGGCGAAGGCAAGACTTACGCCGCTCCCCTCGCCGCCTATCTCAACGCCCTCTCCGGCCGCGGTGTCCACATAATCACCGTCAACGACTACCTCGCCCGCCGCGACCGTGACTGGATGGGCCCGGTCTTCGAGACCCTCGGAATGGAAGTCGGCGTCATCTACCACGACCTCGCCCCGCCCGAGCGGCGCGCCGCCTACGCCGCCGACATCACCTACGGCACCAACAACGAGTTCGGCTTCGACTACCTCCGCGACAACATGGTCCAGGACCTCAAGGACCGGGTCCAGCGCCCGCTCTGGTACGCCATCGTCGACGAGGTCGACAACATCCTCATCGACGAAGCCCGCACGCCGCTCATCATCTCCGGCGCCGCCGAAGAGTCGGCCGACCTCTACCGCACCTTCGCCCAGCTGGTCACCCGCTACAAGGTCGACACCGATTTCACCATCGACCTCAAGCAGCGCGCCGTGTCGCTCACCGACGAAGGCATCAACAAGGTCGAGAAGCGGCTGAAAATCGACAACATCTACGCTGAAGGCAACTACCAGTTGCTGCACTATCTCCAGCAGGCCCTGCGCGCCCACGCCCTCTACTCGCGCGGCAAGGACTACGTCCTGTTCAAAGACGGCCAGGTCATCGACAGCCGCGACTCCCGCGCGCAGATCATCATCGTCGACGAGTTCACCGGGCGCATGATGCACGGCCGTCGCTACGGCGAGGGCCTGCACCAGGCCATCGAGGCCAAAGAGGGCGTTCAGATCCAGAGCGAAACCCGCACCCTGGCCACCATCACCTACCAGAACTTCTTCCGTCTCTACGAAAAGCTCTCCGGGATGACCGGAACCGCCAAGACCGAGGAAGAGGAGCTCCGCAAGATCTACGGCCTCGACGTGGATGTCGTCCCGACCCACATGCCGATGGTCCGCGACGACCGCCCCGACTTCATCTACAAGAACGAAGCCGCCAAGTACCGCGCCGTCGTGGAAGACATCGCGCGGGCCATCGAGCCCGGCCGGCCCGTCCTGGTCGGTACCACCTCCATCGAGACCTCCGAGCACCTCAGCGGGCTGCTGCGCCGGGCCAAGATCGAACACCAGGTCCTCAACGCCAAATACCACGCCCAGGAAGCCGACATCGTGGCCCTCGCCGGCGAGCCCAGCGCCGTCACGATCGCCACCAACATGGCCGGCCGCGGCACCGATATCAAGCTCGGCGAAGGCGTCCCCGAGCTCGGCGGCCTGTACGTCATCGGCACCGAGCGCCACGAATCCCGCCGCATCGACAACCAGCTCCGCGGCCGTTCCGGCCGCCAGGGCGACCCGGGCGACTCGCGCTTCTTCATCTCCCTGGAAGACGAACTGATGCGCCGGTTCCGCTCCGACCGCATCGCCGGCATCATGGACCGGCTCGGCATGGACGACGATGTCCCCATCGAGAACAAAATCGTCTCCCGCTCCATCGAGTCCGCCCAGACCCGCGTCGAGGGCCACAACTTCGACATTCGCAAGCACGTCGTCGAGTTCGACGACGTCATCAACCGCCAGCGCACCGTCGTCTACGAACAGCGCGAGCGCTTTCTCAGCGGCGACGACCTGGTCGAGACCATCCTTGAGATGCTCGATTCGCAGGTCTCCGGGCT
>CAYYTN010000076.1:0-7318 GCA_964474495.1 uncultured Chloroflexota bacterium | reverse complement strand
GCCCGACGAAATCGAACCGGCGCTGGCCGCCTATTCCGACCTGCTCGCCGGACACACCACCGTCGCGGTGGACGACGTCCTCGAAAAGGACCAGGAAGAGATCATCGATCTCCTCACCACCGCCGCCCACGAAACCTTCATTGCCCGGCTTGAGGAAATCGAAACCGAGAACCGACCCCGGGTTCTGCGCTGGCTGCTGCTGCAGGTCCTCGACTATCTCTGGGTCGAGCACCTGACCGCGGTCGAAGAACTGCGCACCGGCATCGGCCTGGTCGCCTACGGCCAGCAGGACCCGCTGGTCGCCTTTCGCCGCGAAGGCTACCGGCTGTTCACCGACATGCAGGGCGCCCTCGACCACGACGTCGTCAGCCGCTTCTTCCGGCTCGAGGCCCGACCGGTCGTCGCCGCCGAAACCGTCCTTACCACCGAGCGCGGCCGCGCCGTCACCTCGGGCGGAAGCGCCGCCGCCGCCGCCGAGCCCGCCAAAGGCAAGCGACAGGCGCCGCGCCTGAACCGCCGCGCCCGGCGGGCCCAGGAACGCCGCGAACGCAAAAAGCGCCGCGCCCAGAGCGGCTAGCCATTTCCGATATCCTTCCTCCAATCGGCAACCTAAGGACACCTGATGGACATCAAAGAAGCCCGCGCCACCTCCCACCAGCTCGTGGACCGCATCCGCGACCTCCGGGGGCGTCTTTGACCACGCCGGCAAGCAGGCAAAGCTAGAAGGCCTCGAGAAGCAGACCACCGCCGAAGGCTTCTGGAACGACCAGCGCGCCGCCGGCGGCGTCATGAAGACCGTCCACCGCCTGCGCACCGAGATCGAGACCTGGGCCGGACTGGAAACCGACGCCGCCGACCTGGCCGAGCTGTCCACCCTGCTCGACGACGATCGCTCGCTGCTGGACGAGGTCGAATCCGGTATCAACGACCTCGAAGCCAGCCTCCACGACCGCGAATTCGAGCTCATGCTCGGCGGCGAATACGATTCCTCCGACGCCCTCCTGACCATCCAGGCCGGGGCCGGCGGCACCGAGTCCCAGGACTGGGCCGAGATGCTCCAGCGCATGTATCTCCGCTGGGCCGAGAAGCGCGGCTACAAGACCGAAATCCTCGATGTATCCCCCGGCGAGGAAGCCGGCATCAAGAGCGCCACCATCCAGATCGCCGGCCTGCACGCCTACGGCTACGCCGGCGCCGAGGCCGGTGTCCACCGCCTGGTGCGCATCTCCCCCTTTGATTCCGGCGCCCGCCGCCACACCTCTTTCGCCCGGGTGGATGTGATCCCGGTCCTCGACGACGCCGAGATCGACATCGAGATCGATCCCGCCGAAGTCCGCATCGACACCTTCCGCGCCGGCGGCCACGGCGGCCAGCACGTCAACAAGACTGACTCCGCCGTCCGCATCACCCACCTGCCCACCGGCCTCGTCGCCACCTGCCGCAGCCAGCGCTCGCAGATCAAGAACCGCGAAGTCGCCTGGACAATCCTGCGCGCCCGGCTGCTCGAAGCCCGCCGCGCCGAGCAGGACGCCCGCCGCGACGAACTCCGCGGCGAGCACGTCAGCGCCGGCTTCGGCAACCAGATCCGCTCCTACGTGCTGCATCCCTATCGCCAGGTCAAGGACCTGCGCACCGATCACGAAACCAGCGACACCGACGGTGTCCTCGACGGCGATATCGACGGCTTCATGCGGGCCTTTCTCCAGGCGCGCCTCGCCGACGCCCCGGCCGGGTAGATAGCCATCATCCGTACCCGCCACCTGCTGGCCCTCCTCGCGCTCGGCCTGGCCCTGGCCCTCGCCCCGGCGGCCCTGGCCGACACCGCCGAACTCGAAGGCGCCGCCGGCGACATCGAGGTCGATTTCGGCCGCGAGATCCTGTTCACCCTCGATGCCCCCTGGGACGCGCCCGACCCGGTCTCCGCCACCGTCTTCTACGGGCTCCCCGACGGCGCGCTGCGCACCTTCGCCCGCGCCGATGACCTGGCGGTCGGAACCAGCCTGACCGCCAGCTACGCCTGGGACATCCGCGACATGCTCGTGCCCGGAGCCGAGATCGAATACCACTGGCGCGTCACCGACGCCGCCGGCGACCACTTCACCAGCGCCCCCGCGGTCTTCATCTACGAAGACTCCTCCCTGCCCTGGAGCATCATCGCCAACGACGATGTCGAAGTCCGCTGGTACGCCGGTGGCCAGGCCTTCGGCGAGCGGGTTCTCGGGGTTACGGTCGACGCGCTCGCCCGGCTCGAAGACACCTTCCAGATGCGCCTCGACCACCAGACCCGGATCATCATCTACGCCGACGGCAACCTCATGCGCGAAGCCCTCGGCGGCGGCACCAGCCAGTGGGTCGGCGGCCAGGCCATCGCGCCCTTCAACGTCATCGTCTTCCACGCCTCGCCCACCACCGCCGACCTCGACATGCTCCTGTCCCACGAACTCACCCACATCGTCATCGACCAGGTCTCCGACAACCCGTTTTCAAGCCCGCCCTCCTGGATTCACGAGGGACTGGCCACCATCAACGAAACCACCGGCGAGCTGCGTTTCGACTACCCCGGCATCGTCGACGACGCGCTCCGCCGGGATTCGCTGCTCTCCCTGCGCGGCCTCACCGGCTCCTTCCCCGCCAGTTCCGGCGGCGCCATCCTGGCCTATGCCGAGAGCAACTCGCTGGTGAACTACGTAATCGCCACCTACGGCGCCGAATCCATCGGCCGCCTGCTCGGCGCCTACCGGGACGGCGTCACCGACGACGAGGCCGTCCAGGCCGCCATCGGCATCAGCCTGGACCGGCTCGAACGCCAGTGGCTGGCCTGGCTGCGCGGCGAAGAGTTGCCCCTCGATCAACTCGACGAAGCCGACCCCGCGCCGGCGGCGACCCCGGCGAGCGCCACCGGCGAAGTCCCCGCCCCCGCCCCCGCCACCCCGGCGCCCGTCGCCGCCGTGGCGACTCCGGCCGCCGTCCAGGTCGAAGCCGCCGCTCCCGCGGCTGCCGCCGCTCCCACTCCTGCCGTCAGCGACGCCTCACCCCAACCCGCCCCCGCTGCCCCCGCGCCGGCCGCCGCCGATTCCGAAGGCTCCTTCCTCACCGGCCCGGTGCTGCTGGTCGTCGCCGGCGGGTTACTGGTCTCCGCCGCCTTCTGGTTCGCCCGTCCCCGCCGCGCCTAGCCGTGCATCGCGGCCACACCGCCCTTGCGACCCGACCCGCCTTTCCCCGGGGCCGCCCGGGTCCGGCAGGGGGCGAAATCCCCCGCCCGGGGCGTTTCTCTTGCTAGAATCAACCTCGCAACCGCAAGTTGCCGCAATCTGGGAGGCGGTAGATTCGCGGCCCGGCCTGGAAGTACGGTCCATGAACTCTGTGCCCCGCCTGCCCGTGAGGCCTGGAACCACGGGACTCTCCCGATAGCCTCTTGATAATCGTTCAAGACGTAGTCAAGGCCTACGGCGACGGCAGTCCCGCCCTCGACCACGTGTCCCTGCAGATCAACGACCGCGATTTCGTCTTCCTGGTCGGTTCCAGCGGCGCCGGCAAGACCACCCTGATCCGGCTCATCAACAAAGACGAAGAACCCACCAGCGGCTCGATCTTCGTCGACGGCGTCAACATCACCCGCCTCAAGCGCGGCGATGTTCCGTCCCTGCGGCGCAAGATCGGCGTCATCTTCCAGGACTTCAAACTCCTGCCCCACGCCACCGTCTCCGAGAACGTCGAATTCGCCCTGCGGGTCGTCGGCGAGCACGACGGCCGCGGCCGCCAGCGCGTCGAAGAGGCCATCGAGACCGTCGGCCTCAGCGCGCAGGCGCGGCGGCGTCCCTACCAGCTCTCCGGCGGCGAACAGCAGCGCGTCGCCATCGCCCGCTGCCTGGTCACCGATCCGCCCATCGTCATCGCCGACGAGCCCACCGGCAACCTGGATCCCGACACCGGCTGGGAAACCATGAACCTCCTCGTCCGCATCAACGCCATGGGCACCACCGTGCTCATCGCCACCCACAACCGCGAGCTGGTCAATACCATGCGCCGGCGGGTCATCTCGTTAGAGGACGGCAAAGTCGTCCGCGATGAAGTCGGCGGTAGCTACGGTGGCTAGGTTCCGCACCATCCGCTACATCATCGGGGCGGCGTCCGGCTCGATGTGGCGCAACCTGCTCACCACGTTCACGGCCATCATCACGATCGCCATCATGCTGATCGTTTTCAGCACCTTCCTGGCCGTCAATGACACCCTCGACCACATGATCGACGCCCTCGGCCGCCGCACCAACCTGGTCGCCTACGTGCAGGACGCCGCCCCCCCCAGCGAGGTCACCGCGCTGGTCCAGAGCGTCTCCGCCCGTTCCGACGTCGCCGAAGTCATCTTCGTCTCCCGCGAGCAGGCCGCCGCCGACTTCCGCGACACCCTCTCCGACCTGGCCGAAATCCTCGATGTCATCGAGACCAACCCCTTCCCGGCCAGCATCGAGGTCCGCATGGCCGATCCCGAAGGCCTGCTGCCGCTGGCCGACGAACTGCGTCTGCAGCCCGCCCTCATCGAACAGGTCCTGGTGCGCGCCGACGTCGTCGGCCGCCTGCTGCGGGTCTCCAACCTGGCCCGCATCGGCGGCGGCATCCTCATCATCTCCCTCGGCGCCGTCACCCTCTTCGTCATCTTCAACACCATCCGCCTGGCCGTCTTCTCGCGCCGCGAGGAAATCGAGATCATGAAGCTGATCGGCGCCACCGACTGGTTTGTCCGCGGCCCCTTCGTGGTCGAAGGCGCCGTCATCGGCTTCATCGGCGCCGGGCTCTCCGCCGTCGCCGTCGTCGCCGGCTACGCCCGTGTCGGCCCCACCCTCGAATCCCTGGTCTCCTTCCTGCCCATCCAGACCCAGACCGGCTTCGTCACCAACCTCGCCCTCTTCACCATGCTCATGGGTGTGCTCATCGGCTCGGTCGGATCCTACTTTTCCGTCCGGCGCTACCTGGAGAATTGACCGGAACCCCGCCATGATCGTCATGCAGAACGTCTCCAAGGCCTATCGCAAGGACCGCGTCGCCCTCCGCGACGTCACCCTTTCCATTTCCCGCGAGGAATTCGTCTTCGTCACCGGTCCCAACGGCGCCGGCAAGTCCACGCTGCTGAAACTTCTCACCCTCCAGGAACGTCCTACCGATGGCGTCATCGTCGTCGATGGATTGGACACCGCGCTCGTGGACAACGGCAAGCTGGCCATCTACCGCCGCAAGATCGGCATCGTCTTCCAGGACACCCGGCTCTTCCCCGACCGCAGCGTGTTCGAGAACGTCTCGCTGCCCCTGCGAATCTCCGGCGCCGCCGGCCGCAAGGTGCGCGAAATGACCTCGGCCGGCCTGCGGACGGTCGGCCTGGAGGATTTCGCCGACCGCCGCGCCGACGAGTTGTCCGGCGGCGAACTGCGCCGCGTCGCGATCGCCCGCGCCATCGTCGGCCGGCCGCAGATACTACTCGCCGACGAACCCACCGACAGCCTCAGCCCCGAGGCCTCGAAGGAAATCATGGCCCTGCTGCTGCAAATCAGCCGCTCCGGCGTCACCACCCTGGTCGCCACCCACGACCGCGCCGCCGTCGATCTTCTGCGCCGCCGGGTCATTCGGCTCGAAGAAGGTCGCGTGGCCGCCGACCGCCTCTCCAGCGAATTCGATGCCGTCCTCGAACCTGCCTAGGCTCGCCCGGCTCGCCCTCGCCCTGCTCCTGCTGGCCGGCTTCGCTCTGGGTGGCCACGCCGTCCTCGCCGACGAATTCGACGAGCAGATCGACGAGAACGAGGGCGAACTGGAGAAGATCGACGCGCAGACCCAGGAGGCGCGCGCCTTTCTGGCCGCAACCCAGGCTCGCCGCTCGGCCCTGCAGAGCCGCCTGCGGGTCGCCGACGAAGCCCGCTACCGCGAGATCGGCAAGCTCCAGAGCCTGCAGATCGAACTCGATACCGCCGAGTTGGAAATCCTCTCCACCGAGCGCCAGGTCCTGGCGCTCACCGCCGATTTCGAGGCCGAGAAGGCCGTCATCGGCGGGAAGCTGCGGGCGCTCTACAAGGCCAACCGCGGTCTCAGTTCGCTCGAAGTTCTCCTCTCTTCCGGGTCCTTTACCGAGGGTCTCGACAAGATGAGTTCGCTGGAGGCGGTGGTCCAGCAGGACTTCGCCGACATCCGCGATCTGCTCGATCGCCGCGAAGAGATCCGCCTCCGCAGCATCGTCCTGGCCGCGCAGCGTGCCGAGGTCGCCGGGCTCAAGGCCGAGCGCGAAGTAGTACAGGTCGAACTCGATCGCCGCACCGAGGAGCACCAGGCGCTCCTGGACGCCGTCGCCGAGCAGGAGGGCCAGGCCGAGGCCGACATCGAAGCCTTCGAGGCCGAGGCGGCCGCCATCAACTCCCGCATCGACCGCCTCCGCGCCGAGCGCGCCGCCGAAATCGCCGAACTCGAACGCCAGCGCCGCATCGAGGCGGCCCGCGCCGCCGCCGCCGCCGCCGGCGGCAGCGGCGGCTGGATCTGGCCGTTGTTCGGCATCATCACCACCGAGTACGGCGGCTGCACCTTCGGCCAATGCCCGCATGTCGGCATGGATATCGCCGCTCCCCTCGGCACACCCATCCTGGCCGCCACCTCCGGGGTCGTCCTTTACGCCGACTACGCCGTCCCCGGCGACCGGCGCGCCTCCTACGGCATGATCGTCATCATCGCCCACAACGCCACCGAAGAGACCATCTACGCCCACCTCGCCGACATCACGCTGCCGCCGCCGGTCGTCGCCGGGCAGCTGGTCAACGCCGGCCAGGTGATTGGCTACGTTGGCCTCACCGGCTGGACCACCGGCCCGCACCTGCACTTCGAATACCGCCTCAACGGCGTCCAGCTAAACCCCCGGTTGGTGATCGGCTAGCGGGCGTGATCCCACCCTGTTCGGGCGCGGCCTGTGCTAGCTTGAACGAGTACCCCCGCCGCTCGCGCGGGCCCAACATTAAACCCCCCGGCCCCACCCTCCACCGCAAAGGGCATCCTCTATGAAGCTGCGCCTCATCCTCACCGTCGCCGGCGTGGTCGCCATCGCCGGCATCTTCCTGGCGGGCTACGCCACCGCCGGGTTCTCCGGTGGCGGTCTGCCCGGCGGCACCACCGCTCCTTCCGACGAGTTGCTCGACGAGGTCAGCGCCGACTTCGACATCTTCTGGGAAGCCTGGGACCACCTCCAGGACAACTACTACGAGGGCCCCCGCGACGTCCACGAACTCGTCCGCGGCGCCAGCCACGGCATGATCGCCGCGGTCGGCGATATCAACACCGTCTTCGTCGATCC
>CAYYTN010000075.1:8524-10380 GCA_964474495.1 uncultured Chloroflexota bacterium | reverse complement strand
GCCTCCGCCGGCCGGATTCGCGACGCCCGCCAGGCCGGCAGTAGCGCCGCCGCCGCGCACACCAGCACCGCCGCCACCAGCCCCACCACCAGGCTCGTCCACTCCGGTTCAATCTTCACCACCGGCACGTTGATGATCTGCACGTAGAACCGCGTCACGACGCCGCCGATCAAGAAACCCAGCACCGAACCCAACACCGCTCCCACGAGGCCGATCAGCAGTCCGAATCCCGTGTAGTGCCACAGCACCGCTTGTGGCCCGTAGCCCACCGCCCGCATCAGGCCCACCACCGGCATCTGCGCCCGCACCATCCGCCCCAACAGGATCGCCAGGGTTATCGCCGCCGCCGCGAAGAACAGCATCGGGAACGCCAGCGCCATCTCCCGGAAGCCCTCCAGGTCCATCTGCAGAGCCGCGTTGCTGGCCTGGTCCTCGCGTACCGTCGTGCCCGTCACCACCACCGGCGCCACCCTTTCGGCCAGCGCGTCGATCACCGCTTCCCGTTCCGCGCCCGACTCGATCACCACCGCCACATCGTTATAGGCGTCCGGCAGCCCCAGCAGTTCCACCACCGTCGCATGGTCCGCATACACGATCGCGAAGAGCTTCGGCTGTGGCAGGAAATCCTGCTTGCTCTTCGCCGGGAGGATGTACTCGGCCGTGCGCACCAGTCCCCGCACAACCAGGTCCACCGGCTCGCCCCGGCTGATCACTCGCAGGTTGTCGCCCGGGTTCACATCGTGGAATTCGGCGAAACTGCTCTCCAGCAGCACGTCCCCGGGCGCCCCGGTCAGGTACTCGCCTTCATACACCAGCACGTTGTTTACCGCCGGTTCCGCCGGAGCCGGCACCGAGATAATCCGCGCCACCACCCCACCCGACTCACCGTCCGGCGTCACCGCCGGCAGCTCGCCCACCAGGCGCGCCTGCACTCGGGCGACACCGGGCACATCCGCCACCAACTCCGGCAGATCGTCGCCGGCATCCCTCAGACCCGAGACGAAATCGGCGAAATACAGCACGTCGTAGGAATGCTCGTACGACCGCAGCAGGTTCTTGTAGGACGCATACGAGGCCCCCAGCAAAGCCACCCCCAGGAGCACCACCAGGATCGCGGCGCCAAACGACGCCTTCGCCCGCAGCAGATCGCGCACCAGTTTCTTACCGAGGCTGCCGCCTATCACCACGACACCTCCTCCGCCTCCATTGGCGACAGTGTCTTGTTGCGATAGACGACTCGATCTCCGCCCGCCATCACCACGACACCTCCTCCGCCTCCATTGGCGCGTCGTTGATCACCATCCGGTCGATCCGCCCGCTGCGCAGGTAGATCACCCGGTCCGCCATCGCGCCGATGGCAGCGTTATGAGTGACCACCATGAACGTCTTCCCCTCCTCCCGGCTCAGCTTACGCATGAGGCCCAGGATCATCTTCCCGGTCTCGAAATCCAGCTCTCCGGTGGGCTCGTCGCATAGCAGCAGCGGCGGGTCCTTCGCCAACGCCCGGGCCAGCGCCACCCGTTGCTGCTCGCCGCCGCTCAACTGCGCCGGAAAGTGATCACCGCGATCCCCCAGCCCCACCCGGTCCAGCGCCTGTGCGATCCCCGCCTCGTTGTCCACCAGCTCCGCCGCGAACGCCACGTTCTCGGCGGCCGTCAACGACGGGATCAGGTTGAAAAACTGGAACACGAACCCGATATGCGTCCGCCGAAACTCGGTCAGCCGCCGCGCCCCGTAGTCGGTGATCTCGTCGCCATCCACCACAAGCCTCCCGGTGGTCGGCAGATCCAGCCCGCCGATCAGATTCAGCATCGTCGTCTTGCCGGAGCCGCTCGGACCCAGCACCACCACGAACT
>CAYYTN010000075.1:7192-8442 GCA_964474495.1 uncultured Chloroflexota bacterium | reverse complement strand
CAGTTCGCCCAGCCGAAACCGCCGCGATACCCCCTGCAATGCGACCGCCGGCGCGGCCCCGCTCTTCGCCGCCATCTCAGTCCTCCTGCCTTCCCGGTTCCAATGCCTTTGCCATCTCGTCGTACGCCATCAATTCAATCTCCACTTGCGGGCTGGATCATCCGCTTCGCCGCCGCCACCATCCGCTCCGCCGGGGGCAACTCGATCCCCAGGATCGGCGGCAGCGCCAGGCCGTCCATCGCCGCCGCATAAAGGATCGCCATCTCGCGGGCATCGTCACGGCCGGCCCGCCGGAACAGGCTCTCCACGACTCCGATGAACTCCTCATAGATGCGCGTCCCCACTCCTGGATCAGGTCAAAAAGCTGCGGATCGCTCATCGCCGCCATCACCACGTGCCAGCCAGGGTCCTTTGCGTTGGCCATCGCCACCGACATTTCCGCGACCTGCTCAAGAACCGCCATCGGGTCGTCTTCCGCAACCGCCAGGCCCTGCATCGGCGACATCATCTCCTCGAACATATGCTCCAGCGCCTGCCGAAACAGGTCCGCCTTCGAGTCGAAATACCAGTACAGGGTGCCCTTTGACACCCCCGCCGCCCGCGCCACTTCCTCCATCCGGATGCCGGCGTAGCCCTTTTCAAGCAGCATCCCGGTGGCGGCACGTTCGATCTCCGCCCGCCGCCGCTCGCGAATCGCCTGGTTCTGTTCTTCACTCCGGGGCTCACCTCGTCTGCCCCGGCGAAACCCGAATCTCAACCCGCTCGCTCCCACCGGTCCGCTGTCAACCTATCCGTCGTTCCAGTTCGCTGCTACGTCCTCTCAACATGCTCTCATCTTAATGTTGCCGACTGGTCAGTCAACCTCATCGAACCACCCCTCCCGCTATCCTTCCCCCGCGCCTAGCGAGCCGCGAGATTCCCCACGATGCCCCCACCACCACCCTCCATACCTCGCCCGAAGGATGCTCCCCGCAAGGGCGCCCGCACCATCGCCGCGATCCCTCGCGACGTCCTCCAGCGACTCAATCGCGGCGAAATCGAAACCCGTACTCTCGTCGAGTGGTACGCCATCGACCAGCGCTGCCTCCTCCAACACGTCCTCCCCGACCTCGGGCTCCCGGTGGCCGCTGATACCGCGCTGCTCGCCACCGCCGAAGACCTGGCCACCGCCCCCTTCACCGCCCGTCTCAACCGCATCGCCCTGGGCCTCGGCGAGGCCAATCGCGTCCGTGCCGCCGAACCCGCAATCT
>CAYYTN010000075.1:5493-7182 GCA_964474495.1 uncultured Chloroflexota bacterium | reverse complement strand
CCCGCCTGCGAAGGACCCGCCCCTTCGCCGCCGACCGGAACATTTCGGTCCGCGAGTTCGCCATCGATGTCTTCCGCCCGTTGCTCATCACCGACCTCGGGTCAACCCTCGATCTCCTCCTCCCCTGGGTGCACGACGCCGACCCTAATATCCGCCGCTGCGCCGTCGAAGGCAGCCGTCCCCGTGGCGTCTGGACGGCCCACATCCCGCTGCTCAAGCAGGACCCGGACCCCGCCCTGCCCCTGCTCGAACCGGTCCGCGCCGACCCGAGCCGCTACGTTCAGAACGCCGTCGCCAACTGGATCAACGACGCCGGCCACACCAACCCCGATTGGGCCCTCACCCTCTGCCGCCGCTGGCAAACCGAATCGCCTACTCCGGCCACCGCCTACATCGTCAAGCGCGGACTCCGCACCCTGCGCAGGCGCGGCCTGGCGCTCTGAATCGCCGCGTTATCGCCGGTCCTACGCCCCGCGCCGCCCGATCGTCATGATGTGTGCGCTCGCTCCCAGCAGGCTCCGCTCTTCCTCGATCCGCCGCAGGTAATCCAGCAGCCGCTCACGCCACTCCTCGTCCTCCCAGCGCTGCCCCAGGTCACCCATGGCCCGAAACGGCCCCTGCACCCCGGCCGTCGCCACCCGCGCAAAGCCCTCCTCCGCGACCTCGGCTTCCAATTCCTCCGGCAGGTGAAAGAACGTATCCATGAAGTAGGCCGGGTGGTTCGTCGGATTCCGATGCTGTCCGTCCGCCAGGTCGCCTTCCAGGATCTCCCGGAACGCCGGGTCGTCCACGATCCCGTAGCGATACCCGTCCAGCAGCGAGGCGAACCGCGAAATCCCCACCGCGACCAGCACTCCATCCGGTCGCAGCACCCGCCGTGCCTCCGCCAGCGCCCGCAGCCGGTCGGCCCGTTCGGTCAAGTGGTACAGCGGACCCATCAGCAGCACCGCGTCCACGCTGGCATCGGCCATCTCCAGCGACCGCGCATCGCCGACTTCCGCGCTCACCAGTTCCACCCCGGCCACTTCCGCCGCCGCCCGCGCCTTTTCCACATGATCGGCCACCGCGTCCACCAGGCGCACCCGGTAGCCAAGCCCCGCCAGCCACACGGCATACGGACCGGTCCCGCCTCCGACATCGGCGATGTCCGCCGGCGCCGCCGGCAAATACCGCGTCAGCAGATCCCGCATCCGCGCCATCTCCAGCCGGCCGGTCCCTTGCGTCAGCCGCGCGCCTTCGTCGAATCCGCCGTAGTACCAACTCAGTCCATCGGTAACGATTTCGTCCATCGATCCCCGGTCTCCCTCATCGGTTCGCCCCGCCGCCCACCATACCCGCAACCCCCTCTCCGGTAGGGGGCAAAGACCCGTCCGCGTACCGGTGCCGGTTCCGTCTCCGGGTCGCACACTTCACAGCGAGTCAGACCCCATCGAAAGGGAGGCACCGATGATCGCCGACGCCGCCGCTCAACTCGTCATCACCGGGCGGACCGTCAAGAGCCAAGTCAGCAGTATTCTCAGCAAGCTCCATCTCGCCGACCGCACCCAGGCCGCCGTATACGCGTGGCGTGAGGGCGTCGTCGGCCCTGACCCTGACTAGCCGTTCTCCCGGCTCCCCACCCTTCAGCTAAGATACCTTCACCATCGAACCCGGGGAGGGAGAGCGCGTGACCGCCGACGATATACGTCA
>CAYYTN010000075.1:0-5483 GCA_964474495.1 uncultured Chloroflexota bacterium | reverse complement strand
CGATGGCGCCATGGGCACGATGCTCGGGGCGGCCGACGACAAGACCTGGGAAGTCCCCGAAGAGCTCAACCTCGACGATCCCGATCGCGTCCGCGGCGTCCACCGCGCCTACGCCGAAGCCGGCGCCGATGTCCTGACCACCAATACCTTCGGCGGCAACCTCATCCGCCTCGAGCGCGCCGGATTTGCCGACCGCGTCGACGACTTCAACGTTGCCGCTGCCCGCCTGGCCCGCGAGGGCGGCGGCGACGACATCCTGGTCGCCGGCGACATCGGCCCCACCGGCGAGTTCATGGAGCCGCTCGGCGAGCGTTCCCGCGACGAATTCGTTGCCGCCTTCACCGAGCAGGCCGCCGCGCTGGCCGCCGGCGGCTGCGACCTGATCCTCATCGAGACCATGAGCGACATCGGCGAAACCGGCGCGGCTATCGAAGCCGCCCTCACCACCGGCCTCCCGGTCATCGCGACCATGAGCTTCGACACCGGCGGCCGCACGATGATGGGGGTGAGCCCGGCCGACGCCGCCGTGCAGCTGGCCGAGATGGGCGTCGCCGCCGTCGGCGCCAACTGCGGCATGGGCCCCGACGAGATGACCCCGGTTCTCGAGCAGATGCGCGCCGCCGCCCCCGACACCCCGGTGCTCGGCCAGTCCAACGCCGGCATGCCCCGGATTGACGGCGAGCACGTCCACTACGACTGCACCCCGGCCGAAATGGCCGCCCACGCCGAGACCTGGCTGGCCGCCGGCATCCAGCTGATCGGCTCCTGTTGCGGCAGCACTCCCGAACACGTCGGGGCCCTGCGCGCGGTTCTCGACCGCCACCGGGCCGCCGACTCCTAACCCCCAACCAAGCGAGCCGCCACCAATGCCCATTCAATTCGACCCCGCCCGCTGGGATACCATCCGCGCCGACGCCGCCGCCTGGTGGGCCGGCGAGCTCGACCGCCCGCTGATGCAGGTCCGGCTCCGCGGACTCGACCCGGGGCGACCCGAACCCGATATTTCCGAGGACCGCTTCACCACCCACTACGACCCTTCGATCTCCGCCGAGCGCGTCGTCGATCGCTGGGACTACGACCTCAGCCGCACGAAGTTCCTGGGCGACGCCTTCCCCAACATCTGGCCCAATTTCGGCGCCGTCGCCGCCTTCCTCGGCGCCGACATCCACAACACCGACGACACAACCTGGTTCATCCCGAAATCAGTGCAAGAAATCGCCGACATCCGGCTCGACTACGACGCCGCCGAGCCCTGGTTCAACCGCGCCAAGGACATCTGCCGCGCCGCCATCGACCGCTGGCAGGGCGCCGTCCAGGTGGACATGGTCGACCTCGGCGGCACCATCGATGTCATCTCCACCTTCCGCCCCTCGGAACTGCTGCTCCTCGATCTCTACGACAGCCCGGACGAGGTCGAGCGCCTCAACTGGCAGATCCACGAAAACTGGCTCCGCTATTTCGAGGAGTTCAACCAGATCCTCCAACCGGTCAACCCGGCCTACACCGCCTGGACGCCGATCTTTTCCGCCGAGCCCTACTACATGCACCAGTGCGACTTCTGCTACATGCTCAGCCCGGACATGTTCGAGCGTTTCGTCAAACCGCAGCTCGTCGCCGCCTTCAAGACCATGCCCCACTCTTTCTATCACCTGGACGGCCCCGGTCAGCTGAACCATCTGGATTCCTTCCTCGAGATCGAAGAACTCAAAGGCATCCAGTGGGTCCCCGGCGCGGGCGTCGAAGACGAAGGCGGCTGGCCCGAGGTGTATCAAAAGATTCGCGCCGCCGGCAAGCTCGTCCAGATCGGGGTAAGCGACGGGCCGCAGATGGAGATCTTCGACCGTATCGTCGACCAGGTCGGCAGCGCCGAAGGTCTCGTGTGGATCTACAAAGGCGACATCTCCGAAGAAGACGAGATCATGCGTTTCCTCGAGAAGTACGGCGCCGCCTAGCCGTCCTAATTACAGCGAGCCCGCCTTGCCCATCGAATTCGATCAACAGCGCTGGGACACCATCGGCGCCGACGCCCGGGCCTGGTGGGCCGGCGAACTGGATCGCCCAATCATGCAGGCCCGGCTCATCGGACTCGACCCCGGCCGCCCCGAGCCCGACCTGCCGCAGGACGAATACACGGGTCGCTACGACCTGTCCGTCTCCCCGGAGCGCATCGTCGACCGCTGGGAATACGACCTCTGCCGCACCCGCTTTCTGGGCGATGCCTTCCCCACCGTCAAGCCGTTCTTCGGCGCCGCCGCCGCCTTCCTGGGCGCCGACATCCACAACACCGAGCACACCTCCTGGTTCGTGCCCAAGGAAGTCCGCGAAATCGCTGACCTCGACCTCCCCTATCTACCGGACGACCCGTGGCTCCAGCGCGCCCGCGACGTCACCCGCGCCGCCATCGACCACTTCCGGGGCAGCGTCCAGGTGGCCATGGTCGATCTCGGCGGGACGCTCGACGTCCTCTCCACCTTCCGCCCTTCCAACCTGCTGCTCATGGACCTCTACGACAGCCCCGACGACGTGAAGGCTGGTTCCGCCTCTTCGACGAATTCAACGAGATCATGCAGCCGGTCAACCCGGCCTACACCGCCTGGACGCCGCTGTTCTCTGAAGCGCCCTACTACATGTTCCAGTGCGACTTCTGTTACATGATCGGCCCCGAGCAGTTTGAGCGATTCGTAAAGCCGGAGATCGCCGCCGCCTGCCGCGCCGTCCCCCACGCCTTCTACCACCTCGACGGCCCCGGCCAGCTCCCGCACCTGGATTCCCTGCTCGAAATCGAAGAGCTGGACGGCATCCAGTGGGTCCCCGGCGGCGGCATGCCCGAGGAGGACACCTGGCCGCACGTGTATCGCCGCATCCGCGACGCCGGCAAGCTGGTCCAGATCGGCGTCGAACCGGGCATCTCCGCGCAGGCCTTCGACCGCATCGTCGACGGGCTCGGCAGCGCCGAGGGCCTGGCCTGGATCTACTGGGGCGACATCTCCGAAGAGGACGCCATCATGCCGATCCTTGAGAAGTTCGGCGCGGCCTAGCCGGCTCCGCCGGTTTCTCTCTGCCGGGGTACGCCCCGGCTACCTAGCCGTTTACCAGCTCCGGCCGGAAGCTCCGCGCCTCGTCGAACATCGCCACAAGGACGGTCGTCCGCGACCGCCCGATCTAGATACCTGGCGAATCCCCGTCTGACCGGTCGGACTACCCGGCAACCGCCTCCGGCCGGAAGCTCCTGGCCTCGTCGAACATCGCCAACAGGTTCTTGGTCGGCACGTCCGGCTGCACGTTGTGGACCGCTGACAGGATATAGCCGCCGCCCTCACCGAGCACCCCAACCCGATCGCGCACCTCGGCCCGCACGTCCTCTTCCGAACCAAACGGCAAAGTCTGCTGGGTATCCATCGCGCCCCAGAAGCTCAGCCGGTCGCCGAAGCGTTCCTTCAGGGCCCGCGGTTCCATGCCGTTCGCTGAAACCTGGATCGGATTCAACACCTGCACGCCGATCTCGATCAGGTCGTCAATCACGTCCACCACCGAGCCGCAGGTGTGCATTCCGATGAACGCGTCCGGGGCGCCCCGGCGCACCGCCTCGAAGACCCTGCGATGCCGGGGCATGATGACCTTGCGATAGGTGTCCGGCGAGACCTGCAGGCCGTTCTGCGCCCCGATGTCATCGCCCAGGAAGATGATGTCGCACAGGTCCCCGGCCTCCTGCAACTGCGCGTCGATCACCGGCAGCAGCACCTCCAGGAGCGCGTCCAGCATCGCCCCCATCAGGTCCTGGTCGCCGGCCATGTCGTAGTACCAGTCCTCGAACCCGCGCAGGTACTGGCTCAGGTGCACGATCGAGCCGCGCACGCCCATGCAGATGGCCCGATCCGATCCGTCCCGCGCCGCCTGCACGCGCTCGCGCAGGCCGCGGGTGCGTTCCGGGTCGTGCGGGTCCGGCCAGGCGTGTTTCGCGATGTCGGCCACCGTGATCTCCCCGGCCAGCGGGCCGGTGTCCTGGTCGTAGTAAAAGCCGCCCTCCGGCATCCGCCGGGTAACCCCCCACTCGTCGGTGTAGTGCGTCCCGATGTCGTCGCCATCCAGCACCACCGCCGGGTCGGTGTTTACGAATTCGATATCCACGTCCAGCGCGTCTTGCACCGAGCCGTGCACACCGGCCACCTGCTGCATCACGTCCAGGATTTCCGGCGGCGGCACCTGCAGACCCAGTTTCGCCGCCAGGTTGCGGTAGGCCGTCAGGTGAATCGAGCTCGCCCGTCCCCCGCCCAGGTCCATCGGCACCCGGTCCGGCGTCTCATGCCGCAACGCCGCCAGCACTCGTTCTCGGTGAGTCATGCAAAAACCCTCCCCGGCGCCGGCCGTCCCGCCTCACTACCGCGATCCCCAGGCCCACCAGCACCTTAAATCCTGATTCAGCCTCCATCATAGCTGCGCCTTTCCCGACATTCCCGGCGAACGCGACTAGACTACGCGCCGATGCATATGACTTCGGGTAAGGGAATCACCATGCACAAGCCGGCTATCACCGACGCGCCCCTCATCGACGCCATCAGCGACCGTTGGAGCGCCCTGGCCTACGACCCCGATCGCGAGATCGCTCCCGCCGATCTGCGCACTTTGCTGGAGGCCGCCCGCTGGGCGCCCTCGGCCCGTAACGAGCAGCCCTGGCGCTTCATCGTCCTCGACGGCTCCGTCCCCGAGGCCCGCGAAAAGGCCCGCGACTCGCTGCCCGAGAGCAACTTCTTCGCCAAGGCCGCCCCGCTGATGCTCCTGGCCGTCGCGGACAGCGTCTACGAGTTCTCCGGCGACTTCGTCGGCCACCGCAATCCCTGGGCCCAGTGGGACACCGGCGCCGCCGTCCAGACCCTGCTGCTCCAGGCCGTCACCATGGGCATCTACGGACGCGAACTCGGCCTCTTCGACCTGGGCCAGCTCCGCCAGGACCTGAGCATTCCCGAGCCCTTCGAACTCGGCGTGCTGATCGCCATGGGCTACCCCGGCGACCCTGACAGCCTGACCAGCAACTCCCGCGCCGTCCACGAGAAGGCCCGCGTGCGCCGGCCGCTCGAAGACATCGCCTACATCGGCACCTGGGGCGAATCCATCAAGTAGTCGGGCCGCCCCGAAGGCAATCTCCGGAGCTAATCGGCCTGTGGCCGCGGCCTTCGGCTGCTATTCCGGAACTACCGGCAGCGGCGCCAGCACATCCGGGTCCGAACGCACGTCCACCACCACCGGCCGGTCCATCGCCAGCGCCGCTTTGAGCGCCCCGGCGATCTCGCCGGGCTCCGTCACCCGGATACCGGCGCAGCCCATCGACTCCGCCACCTTCGCGAAGTCGATGTCGTCGAACACCCACAGCGCGTCGCCGCCGCCGCCCTTCCCGCCGTAGACCCGCTCCACCGCCCGGCGGCCCTGGTTCAGCGAGCGGTTGTTGTTGACCACCGTCACCGTGTTGATTCCGCAGCGGACCGCCG
>CAYYTN010000074.1:6253-10443 GCA_964474495.1 uncultured Chloroflexota bacterium | reverse complement strand
GAAGTAGGTGTCGATCTCTTTCGGGTCCTCGGTCACCAGATTCTCCGTCACCCCGATGGCCTCGTTCGGCTCGATCAGCGCCAGCAGCCGTTCGCGTCGTTCAAGGTATGAAAGCCCGGTCAGGTCCTCGCCCGACGCGCACAGCAGATCGAACGCCAGCAGGGTCAGCGGCACCTCGTCGGCCATTTGAGCGATGTTGTGCTTGCGGCGCCGCGAGACCGTCACCTGAAACGGCAGGAAATCGCGCGTGTCCGGGTCATAGGCCATCGCCTCGCCCTCCAGGATCACCCGGTCCTCGGCCAGTTGCGTGCGCATCGCCGCCGCGACCTCCGGGAACATCCCGGTCATGTCCTCCAGGTTGCGCGAGTAGATGTGGACCTCGTCGCCGTGGCGATGGACCTGGATGCGGAAGCCGTCGTACTTGGGCTCGATGCCGCACTTGCCAATCTTCTCGACGATTTCCGCGCCTGAGGAGAGCCGGGCCGCCTGGGCCATCCGCACCGGGTTGCCGACCTCCACCTGGATTCCCGCCAGACCTTCCAGCCGGCCTTCCAGGTAGCGCCCGGCCACCAGGCCCAGGTCGCTGACCATGTTGTAGGCGCGCTCGATCTCGGACCGCTCGGACTTGTCGCCGACGCCGGCGAACGATAGCGCGTCGAGGATGGTCGGATCCCCCACTCCCAGCCGCAGCCGCTCGATCGGGATGCGGGCGAAGTAGCGGTTCTCCAGCGAGCCCAGCGAGCGCATGACCTCCGCCACCCGCTCCACCTTGCGCTCCACCGAGCCCTCGCCGGAGATCGCGGCGATGGCTTCCAATGACTCAAACACTTCGGACACCGACCGCGAACCGGCCGTCATCTCGGTGAACGACTCCGCCACCAGGCCGAAGTCGCCCATCTCCTTGAACCGATCCTCAACCGCCGCCGGGCCGACGTCGAACGCCGCCGCGATCGCGCTCACCAGCATCTTCTCCCCGACCCCGAACTCCACCGGCAGGAACGTCGGCGCCACCCGCCCCTGCAGCAGGTAGGCGATCCGCCGGCCGTCTTCCGGGTCCGAATTACGGAGCAACTCGGCCAGGTAAGCCGCCATCGCGATCCGACCGCTGACGGCCTCGACCCGCTCGAAGGCCCGTGCCAGTTCGTAGAACGTCCCCTCGGCCGGCACCCGGCGCCCGCGCTGGTCCCAGATGCCGGTCAGCGCCGCGATGATCTCGCCGAAATTCGCGTACGGCGTGTACGCGATCCCTTCCTTCTTGCAGTACCGCGCCAGCGCCTTCTTCTCCTTGGCGAACAGCACGTCGGCCACCCCGGCCGCCGGCTTGTCCGAGTCGGCGTCGCCGGCGTAGCCCACCTCCTCGAACTCCGCCTGCGCCCGTTTCAGCAGCACATCCTTCGCCACCCCGAACCGGCCGTCGCCGTCGCCCTCGTGGGGGAAATCCAGCCGGATACGCCCATCCACGAACTCCAGCACGTTGCAGGTAACCGGTATCTCCCCCAGCCCGGCGCGGTGCAGCAGGCGCTCGATATAGAAATCGAATCCGTCGCTGACGATCTCGAACTCGATCCCGGCCGCCCGGCAGTAGCGGCAGAACTCGCCGAAGAACGGGTCCAGTTCGAAGCCGTCGACGAACTCCACCAGTTCGTCCTCGGTGATGGTCATCAGGGCGAACTGGGCCTCGGCCCGTTCGCGGGTGGTGATTTCGCCGGCCACCCAGCGATCGTCGATCTCCATCACGGCGTCATCGCCGAAGTGCACCAGCACCTGGTGGCCGACGTCCTCGGTCGCCACGGTCCCGTCGAAATCCAGCAGGAACTTGCGCCCCACCTAGATGATGTCCAGGTTCGCGAAGGCCACGCTCAGCAGCTTCACCCCGGCCTCCGGAAACGCCACCTGCACCTCCTCGCCGCCGGACCCCAGTTTGCCGGAGATCACCACTCCCACCCCGAACACCGGATGCCGCACCTTCTGGCCGTCGCGATACGAGCGTTCCGTCGCCACCGGTGCCGCCTTCACCGCCGGGTCGGCCATCCCCGGGAAGTTCGTGGCCGTCGTCACCACCGGCCGGTCGCGTTCCATGGCCTCCTCCGGGATGTCCTGCAGGAACCGCGACGGCACCCGCGACCGGCTCCCCCAGCCGCCGCGGAACTTCGCGTAGCTCAAGAACAGCCGGTCCTGCGCCCGGGTGATCCCCACGTAGGCCAGCCGCCGTTCCTCTTCCATCTGGGCCGGGTCGGCGAACGAGCGCACGTGGGGGCAGAGTTCTTCCTCAAAGCCGGTCACGAACACGTTCCTGAACTCCAGGCCCTTGGCCGCGTGCAGGGTGATCAGGGTCACCGCGTCGGCCTCGGCCTTCAGCGCGTCCACGTCCGAAATCAGCGCCACCTCCTGCAGGAAGGAGGTCATCGCCTCTTCCGGCGGCAGGTCGGCGTACTTCGCCGATGCCCCGATCAGCTCGACCACGTTGTCAATTCGTTCCTCGGCGTCCTCGGGGTCGGCGCGCAGGTATTCCTCGTAGCCGGTCTCGCGGTAGATCTCCTGCAAGAGGCGCGGTAGCGGCATCTCGGCACCCGCCGCGTCCAGCCGCAGGAACATCTCGCCCAGGGGCAGCAGCGCCTTCAGCGCTCTTCCGGCCAGCAGCGGTGGCGCCGGGTCCGGCGGCTCCGCCGCCAACAACCGCACCGCCTCACCCGCAGAAAGCGTCCGCTCCGCGGCCCATTCGTCCAGCAGGCCCAACGTCTTCTCACCCAGCCCCCGGGCCGGCACGTTCGCCACCCGGCCGAAACTCACGCTGTCGCGCGGATTCGCCACGCAGCGCAGGTAGGCCAGCATGTCCTTCACCTCGCGCCGCCCGTAGAACTCCGTCGCTCCCACCAGTTGATACGGCAGCCCGGCCTTCACGAACGATTCTTCCAGCAGCCGCGACTGGGCGTTCGTCCGGTACATGATCGCGAAGTCGCCGCGCTTGCCGCCTTCGCGGGCGATCAAGCCCTGCACCTCCTCCAGCACCCGCAGCGCCTCGTCCTCGTCGTCGTAGGACTCCAACACCCGCACCTTCTCGCCGCCGGACCGCTCCGTCCACAGCCGCTTCTCCTTGCGGGCCGGCAGCCGTTCAACGACTCCGTGGGCCGCGTCCAGGATCAACTGCGTCGAGCGGTAGTTCTGCTCCAGCTTCACCACCCGGGCGTCCGGGTACTCGGTCTCGAAATCCATCAGGTTGCGGATATCGGCCCCGCGCCAGCCGTAGATGCTCTGATCGTCGTCGCCCACGACCCCCAGGTTGCGCCGCGCCGCCGCCAGTTCCCGCACCAGCACGTACTGGGCGCGGTTGGTGTCCTGGTACTCATCCACCATCACGTAGCGGAACCGATCCTGGTAGTAGCCCAGCACCTCGGCGTCCTCGCGCAGCAGCCGCACCGTCGACACGATCAGGTCGCCGAAATCCTGCCCGTCGGCGCCGCCGATGATCTGCTCGTAGCGTGCGTAGATCTTGGCCACCATGTCCTCGAAGAACCCCTGGGCGTGCTCGGCGAACTGGTGATGGGTCATCAGCTCGTCCTTGGCCCGCGAGATCGCGTTCCGCGCCCCGGCCGGGGACACCTGGCTGGCGGCGAGGCCGAGGTCCTTCATCGCGGTGCGCACCACGGCGGTCTGGTCGGTCCCGTCGAAGATAGTGAAGTTGCGGTTGATACCGATCCGGTCCGAAAAGCGCCGCAGGATGCGGGCGCAGACCCCGTGAAAGGTCCCCAACTCCACCCCGGCCCCGCGGTCCGACGACAGCGCCGTCACCCGCGAGCGCATCTCATCGGCGGCCTTGTTGGTGAAGGTCACCGCCAGGATGTTCCACGGCGCCACCCCGGCGCCGTCGATCAGGTGCGCGATGCGGTGGGTCACGACCCGCGTCTTCCCCGACCCGGCCCCGGCCAGGATCAGCAGCGGCCCCTCCGCATGCTCAACCGCCTCCACCTGGGAAGGGTTCAGTTCCGCCGTTTCCGGCGCCAGGGTCGTCAAGAGTATGCGTCGCTTACGAGATCGTCAGGGTTCCCGCAATTATAGGCGGGACGGTCCTCCCGGCTCACGACCGCGATCTCCGCCACCGGCCCGCGAGACGCCAGAGCGCGGTCGCATTTCCAACATCGAATCGCCGAATGGTAAATTGTCGGCGACATTCGCGGGCTGACTCCGGCCGG
>CAYYTN010000074.1:0-6243 GCA_964474495.1 uncultured Chloroflexota bacterium | reverse complement strand
ATGTCGGGATGGGACCGACCGGCCGCACCGGGTTCGATCAATCGTTCATGGGGGACCATTGATGGCCGAAGAGCACGATCTCGATTTCGCCGATCAAGAAACCGAGATCACCTACAAGATCGATATCACGCCGCGGCTCGTCTATTCGATTCTAGCGCCGTTCATCTGGAACAAGTTCCGCGAGCAGCTCAAGGCCGTGCTGCCAATCTCCGCCTTTCTGTTCATCTTCCAGCTCGCCGTCCTCCGCCAGGGGATCGATGACGCCATCGGCATCACGATGGGTCTCGTCGTCGTCATCCTCGGCCTGATGTTCTTCATGGAGGGACTGCGTCTCGGGCTGATGCCGCTGGGCGAAATCATCGGCGCCACGTTGCCGCAAAAGGCCCACATGTGGGTGATCATCGTGTTCGCGGTCGTCCTGGGCATCAGCGTCACGCTGGCTGAGCCGGCCATCGCCACGCTCAAGCAGGCCGGCGCCGGCATCAAGGCCGTCTCGGCCCCGCTCCTGTACGACCTCCTCAATGAAAAATCCACCCTCCTGGTCGGCTCCGTCGGACTCGGCGTCGGCATCGCCACTTCGCTGGGGGTCTACCGCTTCGCCCGCAACTGGAGCCTCAAGGTCCTGCTGCCGCCCACGCTCAGCCTGGCGCTGGCTCTCGCCGTTCTCCTGCAGTTGATGGGCGACGAGACCCGCGCCATGATCGCCCTCGCCTGGGACACCGGCGCGGTCACCACCGGGCCGGTCACCGTCCCGCTGGTACTGGCCCTCGGGCTCGGCGTCTCGGCCATCCTGGGCAAGTCCGACACCGGCATGAGCGGTTTCGGCATCGTCACCCTGGCCTCGCTCTGGCCGGTCATCATGGTCTCCACCCTCGGGCTCGTCCTGTACATGACCAGCGGGTACATCAGCGAAGAAGCCGCCGTCGCCGCCGACGCCGCCTCCTCCGGTGGCGAAGTCGAGGTGGTCGGCTACCTCGAACTCATGCGGACCTCGATGATGGCCGCGCTCCAGGCGATCATCCCGCTCACCCTGCTGCTGATGTTCGTGCAGCGCATCGTCCTCCGGGAGCCCATCCGCGACTTCACCCAGATCGTGGTTGGGATCATCTTCTGCATCGCCGGCCTGCTGCTCTTCGGCCTCGGTCTATCGACCGGGCTCGTGGTCCTGGGCGACCAGGTCGGGTCCAACGTCCCGGCCGCCTTCGCCCCACCTCGCGAGCTGTACGGCGATGTCCCCGGCCGCATAATCGCGATCGCCTTCACCTTCGTGCTCGGCTACGGCGCCACGATGGCCGAGCCGGCGCTCAACGCCCTGGGCATGACGGTTGAAGAAGTCACGGCCGGCGCGTTCAAGAAGGCGCTGCTGATCCAGGCCGTCGCCGTCGGCGTCTCCCTGGGTCTCTCGGCCGGCATGGCCAAGGTCATGTTCGACCTTCCGATGACCTTCATCCTGGTCCCGCCCTACGTCCTCCTGATCCTCATCACCATCATCAGCGACGAGAAATACGTGAACATCGGCTGGGACAGCGCCGGCGTGACCACCGGGCCGATCACGGTGCCGTTGGTACTGGCCATGGGACTGGGCATCGGCACCGCCGTCGGCGTGCCCGACGGCTTCGGCATGCTCGCCATGGCCTCCATCGGCCCCATCCTCTCCGTCCTACTTATGGGCCTCTACGTCTCCCGGTTCAGCCCGGTCGAAGAAGCCCCCAAACTCTGGATACCGCTCGACGACGATCTTGAATTAGAAGCCGAGCCGGCGCAGTAGCCGGCCAACGCCAGTGAAGGGGCGTAGCAATCATGGCTGACGAAGAGAAGACAACCGACAACGCTGATCCCGATCAGCAGGCGACCAAGATGGTCATGGCGATCGTCCAGCGTGGCCGGGCGGACCAGGCCGTCAAGGGCGCGCTGCGCTCCGGCGCCCAGGCCGCCACCGTGTTCTTTGGCCGTGGCATGGGCGTCCGCGAGCGGCTTGGGCTCCTCGGCCTCGCCATCCAGCCCGAAAAAGAAGTCATCGTCATCGTCGCTCCCGAGGATTACGTCGACCGCATCATCACCGGCATGGTCCGCGCCAGCCGCCTCGACCAGCCCGGCGTCGGCTTCCTCTTCGTCACTCCGGTCGACCGTGTGGTCGGCCTGCTCGAAGCCGAGGAGATCGTCCGCGAATCCAGCGCCGCCCGCGACAGCAACTAGCGCCCGCGTCGCCCGCCGGCCGGTAGCCGCATGACCTTCACCATGCCGCTCCCCGCCCCGCCGCCCATCAACCGTGCCCACTGATCTCCCCGGCCTCACCTTCGGCAAGGCCCGCCTCTTCGACGTGCCGGCCATCAAGGCATTGATCGATCCCTACGCCGGCGACGACATCATGCTGCCCCGGTCCTCCACCGAGCTGTTCGAGAACATCCGCGAGTACATCCTTTGCCGCGAGGCCGACAAGGTCCTCGGCTGCGGCTCGCTGCACATCGCCGCTCCGGACCTAGCCGAGGTCCGGGCGGTCGCCGTCCATCCCGACCACCACGGCCGCGGCATCGGCCGGGGCATCGTCGATCACTGCCTTGAGGACGCCCGCCGCTACGGCCTCCCGCGGGTCTTCACCCTCACGCTGGAGCCGGCCTTCTTCGCCGGCGCCGGCTTTCGCGAAGTCGATCGCCAGTCGCTCACGCAGAAGGTCTGGCAGGAGTGCTACCGCTGCCCCAAGTTCGAGCACTGCGACGAAACCGCCATGATCCTGGACCTCTAGCTCCGCCCTTTCTCATTCGTTGCCCCGTCCCGTCGCCGGATAAACTACGTCTTCATGGGCGGTGGGGCGACCCGCCGGCCACCCGCAGGCCGGCCGCGGGGAAACCGGCCCCAACCGGATCGCCATCTTGCAGCAGCCCACAATCCGACCCGCCGAACCGGCCATCGCCGTCCAGCGCCCCGCCATCCTGATCATGATGGGCGTGCTCTTCGTGCTCGCGCTGGTCACGACCTCAGCCATCCTCTACTGGTTCTTCTACGTCATCGGGGCGCTCATCGCGCTCTCGTTCTTCTGGACGCGGGCCGCCGTCAACAACATCCGCATCCGCCGCATCCTCACCAGCAAATCGGCCACCACCGGTGACGAGATCCGCGAAGAGTTCTACCTGACCAACCGCGGCCGTCTCCCGATCCTGCTGGTCGAACTCGACGACCACTCCAACCTGCCCGGCTACACCGCCAGCGTCGCCGAAAACCTGGACGCCCGGCAGACCAAGCGCTGGTTCAGCACCGGCACCGCGCTGCGCCGCGGGCTCTTCCAACTGGGACCGATGACGGTCCGCACCGGCGATCCCTTCGGCATCTTCACCGCCGAGTTCGGCTTCCCCCAGGCCAACACCTTCGTCGTCTACCCGCCCATCAGCGTCATGCCCGACTTCCAGATCCCGGCCGGGTCCCAGTTCGGCAGCACCCGCTCGCTGCAGCGCACCCAGCAGGTCACGTCCGACGCCTCGGGTATCCGCGAATACGTCGCGGGCGACGCCTACAAGCGCATCCACTGGCTTTCCACGGCCCGCACCGGCCGCCTGATGTCCAAGGAATTCGACCTCGAGCCCTCGGCCGGCGTCTGGATCATCCTCGACATGCAGCGCTCGGTCCACGCCGGCAGCGGCGACGAATCCACCGAGGAGTACGCGGTCAAGATCGCGTCCGCGCTGGCCTACCAGCAGGTCCGCGAAGGCAAAGCCGTCGGCCTCGCTTCCCTCGGCCGCGACCGCGTTCTGCTGGAACCCCAGAAGGGCACCGGCCAGCTCTGGAAGGTCCTCGAGAATCTCGCCATCGTCGCCGCCGCCGGGGCCACTCCGTTTCCGGATTTCCTTCGCGAGGTGGCCCCGGCGTTGGGCCGCGGCATGAGCATCGTCGCCATCTCGCCCTCCGCGGACGCGGCCTGGCCGGCGGCGCTGCTGCAACTCGGCCAGCGCGGGCTCTATCCCGGCGGCATCCTGCTCGACGCGCCGTCCTTCAACGGCGCGGTTGGCGAAACCACTTTGCAGTCCTTCGGCGCCGCCAACGGCATCCCCATTCACACGGTCGCCCAGGGGGCCCGCTTCGACACGATTCGCCCGGTCGGTCTGCAGCCGGTCCCCGGCGCCAGCCCCGAATTCAGCCTGTCGTCCGGGCGCGGGTTGCGCTGATGGCCGCCGGAGCCCTGCCTCAACCTCGTTCGGCGGCGAACCTGCGCCGCCGCCTCGCCGGGCCCTCGGCCGGCTGGCTGCCCACCATCCTCCTGGTCGCGCTGGTCCTCTCGGTCGTCTATTCGGTGAACAGCGCCCGCTGGACCGACAACACGGCGGTCATGTTCCCGATGGCCATCCTCGGCATTCTCAGCGGCACCTGGCTCTGCGGCCGCCGCCTGCACTCGGCCGTCATCGTCGCCATCGGCGTGCTCGGCGGATTCACGCTCTGCTTCTTCGTCGTCGCCGAGGCGCTGCCCGGGCCGACCGAAATCATCCCCAACTTCATCGACCTCTTCCGCGACACAATCACCTGGGTCGGCAACCGCCGCGAAGGTCTGCCTACCGGCCAGCAGCCCCTGGTCGGCGCCCTCGAAACCAGCTGGACCTTTCTCACTGACCTCGGCCTGCGGCTGCGCGATTGGGTCGAAATCCTCAGCCGCCTGCGCCCCAGCACGGACAACGTCGTCTTCCTGCTCTGGATCACCTTCGCCGCCTGGGGCATGGGCTTTCTGGGCGCCTGGGGCCTGCTGCGCCGCCGCAGCGTCGCCATCGCCGCGCTGCCCGCCGCGGTGGTCCTCTCCATCAACATCACCTATCTCGGCCCGGTCCGGCTGCCCTTCGTGGTGTTCACGATCGCCCTGCTGCTGCTCATGGTCCAGCTCAACCTCACCACGCTCACCGAGCGCTGGGACCGCACCCGCACCGACTACTCTGCCGAGCTGGGACTCAACATCACGGCGCTGAGTCTCCTGCTCGTGGCCGCCGTCACGGTCTTTTCGGTGTTCTTCCCGCGGGTCCGCGCCAACCCGGTCTCCGAGGCCTTCTGGACCTACCTCGGCGACGGCTGGAGCAACGTCGAAGCCGCCACCAACCGCCTCTTCAGCGGCGTGTCCAACCCCTCCGGTCTCTCCTCGCTCTCCGGTCCCCAGGAACTCGGCGTCGGCGACAATCTGCCCTTCACCCGCCAGACCACGATGGTCGTGCTCTCCACCCACGAAACCTACTGGCGCGGCGTAACCTTCGATCTTTTCGACCGCAGCCGCTGGGAAAACACCGACTCCGCGCTCACCCTGCTCGACGCCGACCAGGATCGCCTGCCCGCCCCGGAGACGCTCAAAGCGCGCGTCACGGTACGCGCCCTCTTTGAAATCTACGACTCCAACTCCTCGATCCTCTACACCCCCGGCGAGATCGTCTCCATGAACCGTCAGTACCAGGTGCAGAGCGCGACGGAGGGCGACTTGCAGGACTATTCCGTCATCCGGGGCATCCGCCGCGTCGGCCGCCGCATGACCTATGCCGTCGAAGCCACCTCCTCCGGGGCCACGTCCGCCGAGCTGCGCCTGGCCGGCGCCGACTACCCGGACTATCTCGACCGCTACCGGCAGGTTCCCGAAATGACCCCGCGCGTTCGCGAGCTCGCCAACCGCTTCGGCGGCATCACCGACAACCCCTACGACCTGGCCCTGCAGATCGAGCTCTTCCTGCGCCGGTTCCCCTTCTCCATCGACGTGCCACCGCTGCCCGACGACCGCGACGCCATCGACTTCTATCTCTTCGACCTCCGCCGCGGCTTCTCCGACTACACGGCCTCGGCGATGACCATCCTCCTGCGCCTCAACGACATCCCGGCCCGGCTGGTGGCCGGCTATGCCCCGGGTTACTACGAAGAAGAGTCCGGCGCCTACGTCGTCGGCCCCGAAGACGCCCACTCCTGGGTCGAGGCCTACTTTCCCGGTTACGGCTGGGTGGGCTTCGAGCCGTCCGGCTACCGCGCGCCGGTCTCGCGGCCCGACTCGAGCGGCTCCGCCAGCGGCACCCTGGAACTGGTCGACGAATACGACCTCGACGAACTCGCCGATCTTTTTGGCGTCGACCTCGACGCCTTCGAAGACGACGCCGCGGGCGCCAACCCGCTAACGGACGTCCTCGCGCGCATGTCCGGCGCCTTCATCGTGCTCGGCGGCATCCTGGCCGTGATCTTCGGCGCGCTGGTCATCTTCATCCTCGTCAACTACCTGCGCGCGCAATTCGAAAGCCCCGC